>JAEUJM010000015.1 GCA_016794585.1 Acidimicrobiales bacterium | reverse complement strand
TCCACGTGCTGCGGGGCATCTTCGGCACCCACGTGGCCCACCTGCTGCGGCGCCTCCGCCGGCTGTGCGCCCACTACGGCTCGTCGCCCACCTTCGTCTTCTCCTCCGCGACGATCGGCCAGCCCGGCCGGCTGGCGTCGCAGCTGTGCGGGCTCGAGGTGGCCGAGGTCACCGACGACGGCTCGCCGCGGGGCGAGCGCCTGTTCGCGCTCTGGAACCCCCCGCTCGAGGACGACGTCGGCGGCGGCGACCTCTCTTCAGTCGCCCGGGCCGCCGACCATCGCCTGGCCGTGGTCGACGAGCCCGACCATCGCGACGACATCGCCGTCGACGAGCGCGACCGCGACGAACGGGCCGACGCCCGGACCGCCGACGGGCCGCGGGTGTCGTCCAACCGGGAGGTGGCGACCATCGCCGCCGAGCTCATCGTCCACGGTCGGCGCACCATCGCCTTCTGCCGCAGCCGCAAGGGCACCGAGATCGTGGCCGCCGACGTGCGCCGCCGCCTGCCCGAGGCCCTGGCCGACGCCGTGTCCGCCTACCGGGGCGGCTACCTCACGGTCGAGCGCCGGGCCATCGAGGACGAGCTCTTCTCGGGCCGCCTCCAGGGTGTGGTGGCCACCACCGCCCTCGAGCTGGGGGTGGACATCGGCGGCCTCGACGCCTGCGTGCTCAACGGGTTCCCCGGCACCATCGCCTCGCTCTGGCAGCAGGCCGGCCGGGCGGGACGCGAGGCCCAGCAGTCCTTGGCCGTGCTCGTCGCCGGGCAGGACCAGCTCGACCAGTGGCTCATGGCCCATCCCCGCGAGGTGTTCACCCGCCCGCCCGAGCCCGCGGTCATCAACCCCACCAACCCCTTCGTGCTGGGCCCCCACCTCGCCTGTGCCGCCTACGAGCTGCCCCTCAGCTGGGCCGACGAGGCGTACTGGCCCGCCGATGTCCTGGCCGAGGGGGTCCGCTCGCTGGTGGTCGACGACCGCCTCAAGATCCGCCCGCGCGGCTACGGCACCCGGGCCGAGCCGCGGGCGGTCTGGTCGGCCCGGGGCTTCCCCAGCCACGGCATCGGCCTGCGGGGCGGATCGGCCCGCGAGGTGCGCATCGCCCTCCCCAGCGGCGACCTCGTGGGCACGGTCGACGAGAGCCGCGCCCCCCGCCTCGTGCACCCGGGCGCCACCTACCTCCACCAGGGCCGATCGTTCCAGGTCGACTCCCTCGACCTCGATGACGCCGTGGCCTGGGTGTCGCCCTCCGACGGCAGCGATTACACGCTGGCCAAGTCCGAGACCGAGGTGCGCATCCTCGGCACCGACCAGCAGCGGGCCCTCGGCGGGGCCACCCTGCACCTCGGCGACATCGAGGTGCGCAGCCAGGTCACCGGCTACCAGCGCCGGGACCGCTTCACCGGCGAGGTGCTCGCCCGCGAGCAGCTCGACCTGCCGCCGTCGTTCCTCGTCACCCGGGCCTTCTGGTACACGCTCCCCTACGACCTGCTGGCCGAGGCCGAGGTGCCCCTGGCCCTGGCGCCGGGGGCGCTGCACGCCGCCGAGCACGCCGCCATCGGGATGCTGCCGCTGTTCACCATCTGCGACCGCTGGGACGTCGGCGGCGTGTCCACCCTGCTCCAGGCCGACACGGGCCTCCCCACCGTCGTCATCTACGACGGGTACGCCGGCGGGGCCGGCATCGCCGAGCTGGGCTACGAGGTGGCCGACCGCCACCTGGCCGCCACCCTCGAGGCCATCGACGCGTGCGCCTGCGACGACGGCTGCCCGTCGTGCGTGCAGTCCCCCAAGTGCGGCAACTTCAACGAGCCCCTCGACAAGGCCGGCGCCGCCCGCCTGCTCCGCGTGCTGCTCGGAGGCCCGCCGGCCTCCTGAGTCCCGCCCCGCCCCGCCCCCGCCCCGAGGAGTGGGAACCTGCCCGTGGGCGCCGGCGTTCTCCCCTGTGACCAGGGGGAAGACGATGACCGAGCCGTTCGCACCGACCGACGCCACCGAGATGCCCGTGTCTCCACCACCGGACGGGCGGCGATCCCGCCGGCGCTGGTACCTGGTGGCCGGCGGCGTGGCCGCCGCGGCCCTCGTCGCCTGGCTGGCCTTCGGCTACTTCGGGGTGCAGGCCGCCTTCCTCGACGACGAGGTCGACCAGGCCGGGCCCGTGTTCGACTCCGGCGCCGGAGCGAACCCGGTGCCGGCGGCGGCCCCCGGGGCGAGCGACCCCGAGGACGCCGCCGAGACCCCGCCCGACTCGACGCCTTCCACCACCGCCGCCGCCCCGGTGGTCGAGCGGGTGGTCGAGGGCAGCTTCGTCGACCGCAGCCACCCGACCGGCGGTCAGGCCGTCGTCCTGTCCGACGGCACCGCCCAGCGCTTCCTCCGCCTCGAGGGGTTCGCCACCGACAACGGGCCCGACCTCAACGTCTACCTGTCGGCGGCGCCGCCGGACGCCCCCGAGGACGCCTTCGACGACGACTTCGTCGACCTCGGTGACCTCCAGGGCAACGTGGGCGACCAGAACTACGAGGTGCCGGCCGACGTCGACCTCGACCGCTACCCGACCGTGGTCGTGTGGTGCGTCCGCTTCGGCGTGGCATTCGGGGCGGCGGGCCTGGCCTGACCTCGTCGCCCTGCACCTCCTAGGCTTCGTCGGCGGGCAGCCGAGCACGAGTGGGTGGAGAGCCACGATGGGCACGACCAACTGGAGGAGCCGGGCGGCACGAGCCGTCGTCGTGCTCGGCGCGCTGGCACTCGTGCTGGGGGCCGCGGCCTGCGGCGGCGACGACGGCGGCAGCGGAGGGGACGATGCCTCGGCCGACACCACGGCCCCGGCCGGAGGCGGCGACGACGACCTGTACGTGCTGATCACCAACAGCGAGGGCATCGCCGCCCAGAGCCTCGACGTCCTGGTGGAGTCCGTCTTCCGCCAGCCCGGGACGACGACCGCCGTGGTGACCCCCAACGTGGAGGCGGTCGTCCCGCCGGCCCCGTTGGCCGAGGGCCAGGTGCCCTCGGTCCTGTTCACGCCCACCGCGAGCGGGTTCCCCGGCGTCGTGGTGGCGGCCGACCCCGCCGACACGGTGCGCAGCGCCGTCGCCGGCACCATCGACGGCCTCCCCGAGGGCCAGACCACCCCCGACCTCGTGATCGCCGGCATCAACACCGGCCAGCTCATCGGGTCGCTGGCCGACTTCTCGAGCAACGTGCCGGCCGCCCAGGCCGCGGTCGAGGCCGGCATCCCCGCCCTCGTGGTGGCCCAGGGCGTCGACGAGGCCGTACCCGACTACGCCTCCGGCGCCACCCAGGCCCTCGCGTGGATCGACGAGCACCGCGACGCGCTGCTCGCCGGCGAAGAGCCCGCCCAGGTGACGCTGCTCAACGTGCCGTCGTGCGCGTCCGGCCAGGTTCGGGGTGTGGTCGAGGTGCCGGTGGCCGCCGACGACGCCGGCCGCAGCCTCGCCACCGTCGACTGCAACTCGACCGCCGAGGACCCCGTCGACGACGTCGCCGCCTTCACCACCGGCTACGCCACCGTGAGCGTCCTCCCCGCCGCCGACGCCACCACCCCCACCACCGCGGCGGCCCCACCGACCACCGGTTGATCGGCACGGCACCGCCACCCGGCGTCACTCGACGCGCATGGTGGCGCGGGCGGTGAGGGAGGCGTCGCCGATCAGGCGGCCGACGAGGGGGACCGACGTCGGGCTGCGATAGCGCACGACCACCTCGACCCGGGTGCCGGCCTCGCCCCGGCCCGACACCTCGACGCTGAGGCGGGCCGGGGAGAGGTCGGCGGCCGACGCCGCCGCGTCACGAGCGGCCGAGTCGGCGGCGTCGACCGCGGCGGCCCGCGCCGCCTCACGGGCGGCGTGGACCACCAGCACCTGGTCGCGCACCACGAGGCCGACCTGGACCACCGCCAGCAGCAACAGCGAGAGGAACGGCAAGAGCAGCGCCACCTCCACCGACGACTGCCCCCGGTCCCGGTCGGCCCGCGGCCTCACGTGACGTTCGACAGGATCGAGTCGAGCACGCTGTCGAGCAGCCGCCCGATCCGGTTCGTGTCCGCCGCCCACGCGACTTATTGAACTGGCCCAGATCGCCCAAGACAGTCGAGGAGATAGCTCCACTTGTGGGTGTCGGGGAGCAGGCGGTCGAGACCACCGAGCGAAAGTGGGATTGCCACGAGCTCGTCCAGCAGTTGCGTTGGCTGCATGGCCAAGATTCCCCAGTGGGCAAGAGCGGGTGACCGTCGAACTAGGTCGCGGACGTCATTCGTGAGGAACACGTGACAGCCGCGGTCGATCGCGTCCGCGACAAGCAAGTAGTCGGGATTCGGTCGACCGCGCTTCCGCTCTGGAACGACATCGCCTAGCGATCTCGGCTCCTGCATCCGACGCTGGTCCGACCTCGCCACGGGCGCCGGCGAGGGCGCTTGCTCAATCCAGGTCTCGATGTGCCACAGCGCTTCGGCCAGGTTGTCCACTTGCGCCTCAAGCTCCCGGTCGCGCTCCGGTTCGCCGGCTTCGACGGCGTGCGGCGAGACGTAGAGCCTGATATCGCTCATCATCCAGATGTTGAGGATCGCCCCCAGCGCGGCCAGCTGCTCCGACAGCTGGGGCTCAAGCCCTGCCGGTTCGACCCCTTCGAAGATGTCCTCGCCGTACTTGGCCAGGTAGATGAGGATGTTCGTATCGAGGGCAACCAGGAGGGGGCCGACCCCGACGCGGCCAACGAACAGGTCAGGCGCCGCCGCGTAGTCGAACTCGGCGATGCTCAGCATGGGGCGAGACTAGGGATCGTCGGCCGTCGACAGGCAGCGATTCTGGCGCCCGATCCCTGAGGATCATCACCCAAAGCGGTGGCCCTCGCGCGAGGCGCGCGAAGTCTAATCGATCCAGCCCGGTGAATCGCGGCAATCGCACCGGTGGTCCCCGAAGGTGTCAGGACCGACGAGTAACGTTTGTCTAGAAGAAACAGGGTCCCCGCGTCAGCGCCAACTGACACAGGGACCCCGGTCAGCCGGAGGCGTAGGCCCCAGCTGGCTTGCCAAGCCGGATCATAATCATTGATCCAGCGGCAGGACCCACTCCGTCGGTTGACCTCTTCGCACCAATGCAACGAGACAACCTGAAGGAGTACAGCCATGAACACGCTGCTGGTCACCTACGACCTGCACAAGCCCGGTCAGGACTACCCCGGTCTGATCGACTTCCTCAAGGGGTTCACCTGGTGGCACTGCCTCGAGTCGACATGGCTCGTCAAGACCACCCTCTCTGCCTCAGACCTGCGTGACAAGGTCGGCGGATACCTCGACAGCAACGATGAGGTGCTCGTCCTCAACGTCACTGGGCGCGGCTGGGCGTCCAAGGGCCTGAGCAAAAGCTGCAACGACTGGCTGCACAACAACGTGTAGCTACCCAGCTGACGCTCGGCGGCCACGGCCGCGTGGGACTTTTCCCACCAGGCCGTGGCCGTCGGACGCGGATAACTACAGGCGTGTAAGAATACGGGTGTGCCCAACGCGTTGACCTTCGTCGACCTGTTCTCGGGCGCCGGTGGACTGTCGCTCGGCTTGACGGACGCCGGCTGGCGATGCGAACTGGCGGCCGACCTGTGGGCCGACGCCATCGCCACTCACGCGCAGAACCTCGACCACCCTGCGGTGCTCGCGGATGTGGCCGAACTGGGTGGCGCATCGCTGCCGTCGGCGACGTGGGTTGTGGGAGGGCCGCCGTGCCAGGGGTACTCGACCGTCGGTCGACGTGATCGCAGCGATCCACGCAATCGGATGTTCTTGGAGTTTCGGCGCATCGTCGTGGAGCTGAAGCCGGAGGGCTTCGTCCTCGAGAACGTGCTTGGACTGAAGGACATGCGGTTCGTTGAGGAGGTCAAGCAGGCCTTCGCCGCCCACGGTTACTTCGTCACGTCGACGGTGCTGCGCTCAGCAGACCACGGCGTGCCCCAGCTGCGACGGCGCGTGGTGTTCGTCGGACATCGGGAGCGGGGCTTCTTCCAGGGCGTCCCGGCGACTCACGGCGCCGACCGCTACGTGACGGTCATGGATGCGATCGGAGACCTCCCGGCCGTGGGCCCCGGTGAGACAGTCGACCAGTACGACCAAGAACCGCAGAACGAGTTTCAGACCTGGCTTCGGAAGGACTCGACGCTGCTGACGGGGCACACCTGCTCCGCCCATCCGCCCCGGTTGGTAGAAGCGATCTCGCACATTCCCGATGGCGGCAACCGCACCCACATCCCGCCGCACCTCCAGCCCCGCAGCGGTTATCACAACTCCTACTCCCGGTTGTCCAGCTCTGCACCTGCAGTCGCGGTGACCTCGAACATGGGAAAGCCGTCGGCGACCCGCTGCATCCACCCGTTCCAGGACCGGGGCCTCACCGCGCGCGAGGGCGCGCGGCTGCAGACCTTCCCCGACACCTTCCACTTTGAGGGCGGCATCACCTCCCAGCGCCTACAGGTCGCCAATGCCGTGCCCCCGCTCCTTGCCCGGCGCTTGGGTGAGGCTCTTGAAGATCCTCTCCTATGGGGTGACCGCGAGCCGCTGATCGACCGGAGCGCGCAATAGGGGCCGGTCTCTATGCTTCCTCGACATGAGCGACGAGGAAGCGGAGACGGCAGTTGAGTCGCTGGCGGACTACGTCGATCGCTTAGGACTGCCTGAGACCTTCACCGACCGTGACGCGGAGGCATCCACCGCCGTCAACGAACTCGCCGAAAGGCTCCGACGCGAGGCTGGTGACGCCAAGTACGTGGTCGGTCTCGGCTTCGGTTTCGTAGCGGTTGCTGAGGAGATCCTCCGCGTCACCGAACAAGACCCTTTCCCCGACGCCTTGAAAGACCATCCTCCGCTCGAAAAGGACGGGCGCGGCCGAGACGTGAAGACCCTGACAGTCATGATTGGCGAGGACAAGGTCGGCCTTCGCAAGTTCTACAACAACGCCGAGAAGGCGATCAGACAGGACCTTCGGCGCTACGACTATCCCAACTGCGCACCGCATGCCACCGGGGAGTGGAGGACCTACCGCGAGTACCTAGACGCCCTACTCGCCATGTCCCCTGGCGAACGCCGAGCCTTCGCTGACGAGCTTTGGGAGCAGGTACTCGCTCTGCCCCGGGCAGAGCGGCGTTCGACAGCCGGCACTCGCAGACGCCCCTTCGCCACCCTTCTTCAGGAGTTCGACACCAAGGGCCACGGTGAACCCGGCGGTGCTGTGTTGCAGGGAATGGCCTTCGCCTACTTCTCTGCAGATGCGCCGAATGTCCAGCTGGAAACTCACAAGGTCGGAGCTGGCGGCTCCCGCCTCGGCGCTGTGGGAGATGTCGACGGCTGGACCGGAGGTGAGCTGGACCTCTCAGTTGAGGTGAAGGACCTGGACATCACCATGGACAACCTCGATGCGCTTACAGGGTTCCTAGTCAACCTAGCAGAGTGGCCGGATACAGCCGCCCTCGTCGTTGCCAGGTCGTTCTCGGATATGGCCAAGGAGGCCCTCGCCGAGCAAGCGATCCAGACCCTCAGCAAGGAAGATCTGATCGATCGCGTCGAGCTTTGGGACGTGAAGAAGCA
Source organism: Acidimicrobiales bacterium (assembly GCA_016794585.1). Classification (NCBI taxonomy): domain Bacteria; kingdom Bacillati; phylum Actinomycetota; class Acidimicrobiia; order Acidimicrobiales; species Acidimicrobiales bacterium. Next base: position 209,816 of record JAEUJM010000015.1, on the reverse strand, counting down.
GGAGGCCGCAGTAAACGGATTCGAGTACTTCGCGGTGAGGGTTCAGCAGAACACAGACTTCATCACCCGATTCGACGCCTTCGTGCAAGAGCAGGAGATCGGTGACTGATAATCGCCAGACCCAACAACACCGCACCCATCTGCCGGTTGTCGAGGACGGTCGACCTTACAGATCATGAGCGAAACAGACCTGGACCCCGAAGAGATTGCACTGATCCGCCTGCTCGTCGAGGCCTCGCGGTCCGTTGAGCGCAAATATAGAGGCGGCTTCATCGCGTTCGCCCAGCAGGATCCAGATGGTCCATGGATCGACCACCAGGGTATTCCTGAGCACCGCCAGGTCGACGGCGTGGCCTACCGCAGCCTTCGGGACACGGGTGTGCTCCGGGTTGTCAGCAGGGGCGAGATGATGGAAACCTTCGATCTCGACAAGCGAGCATTTAGGATCTATGACGCCATGTCTGGCAGTGGTGTGAACGCTGTCGAGGAGCAAACGTTGGAGCGGCTGCGTTCGGCTCGGCTCGACGACCCTCTGTTTGAGTCTGCACTCGCCAAATGGGATAAGGCCTTCGGTCTGCTCGACAGCTCAGACGGTGACGCTGATCTTACGACAATCGGTCATCACCTCCGGGAGGCGCAGCAGACGTTCGCACTCGCAGCCGTTGAATACGTTGGCGAGTCGATCCAGGACCTCAAACCAACACATGCTCGCGCCAATGTGACCACAGCACTCGGCAAATGGCCGCTGGTGAGCAGCGACGATGTCTTGGCAAGCATTGATGCCGTTTGGGTTGCTGCGGACAAGCTGGCCCAACGACTTGTGCACGGAGCATTGAAGGAACGCGAGGCGCTGACATGGGAGGACGCGCGGGGGGCTGTCTTCGTTACAGGGTTCGGAATGAGCGAGGTAGCACGCGCGCTGCGCGTTTGAAAGGGGCGCCGTCGCCCGCCGCCGCGTCACTCGACGCGCATGGTGGCGCGGGCGGTGAGGGAGGCGTCGCCGATCAGCTGGCCGACGAGCGGCACCGACGTCGGGCTGCGATAGCGGACCGCCACCTCGACCCGGGAGCCGGCCTCGCCCCGGCCCGACACCTCGACGCTGAGGCGGGCCGGGGAGAGGTCCGCAGCCGACGCCGCCGCGTCACGAGCCGCCGAGTCGGCGGCGTCGACCGCGGCGGCCCGCGCCGCCTCACGGGCGGCGTGGACCACCAGCACCTGGTCGCGCACGACGAGGCCGACCTGGACCACCGCCAGCAGCAACAGCGCGAGGAAGGGCAACAGCAACGCCACCTCCACCGACGACTGCCCGCGGTCCCGGCCGGCCCCCGCCCTCACGTGACGTTCGACAGGATCGAGTCGAGCACGCTGTCGAGCAGCCGCCCGATCCGGTTCGTGTCCGCCGCCCACGCGACGACGAGCAGCGCGATGGCGGCGACGCCGAGCAGCACGAGGGCGTACTCCGCTGTGGTCTGGCCGCGGTCGCCACCACGGGACCGGGGGACGGGCAGGGCGACGAGCAGGAGCGCGTGGGCGCGGACGAAGAGACGGGTCATTGGGACACCTCGGAGTGATTGGGCGGTTCGGCGGCGCCGTACGGCGCGAGCGGGTCCCGTTCACCGTGTCCGGAAGGACCTGGGTGCTACCCGTAGGGATCGAGGATAGTCGTCGTTTGCTGAGGTATCACCACCCGATTGCGCGACGACGCCACCCCGGCGGGTCCTACGGGCCCCCGGTCACAGGCCCAACACCGCACGGACGCCGTCGTCGACGGCATCCACGAGCGCCGGGGGTAGCTGGCCCACACGCTCCGCCAGCCAGGAGCGATCGATCAACTCCAGGCCGAGGGGCACGGCAACGCAGTCCCTTCCCAGGCCCGTCACTCCGGCGACGAGCAGAACGTTGCCGGCGAGGCCGGCTCGGTCGAGGTTCGAGGTCAGCGGCACGACATGGGTCTGCCAGACGTCGACGCCGAGAACGTGGTCGGACGAGACGACGACACATGGCCGACGCTTGTCGAGATCGGCCCAGTAGACGCCACCGCGCGCTACCACGGCGCAGACCGCTCCATCCGCTCACCGACCGCGAGCGCGTCCCGTTCCGTCAGCCGCTCGCCTGCGGCCAGTGCCGCATCGGCCAGTAGTTGGTCGGCGAACGACGTCGTCGCCTGCTCCGCCGCATGGCGACGGAGCTGATCGGTCACCCACCTCGAGAAGGGCACGTCGAGGCCTTCGATGATCGGCACCACGTCGTCGGGCACGCTGATCGTCTTGTTGGGCATGTACGTATCATACGTACGTACTCCTGTCTCGCAGCGGCCGACGACCGAACGCTGCCCGGTGGGATGCGGTTGGGTTCAGAGGCGCAGCGACCGGAGCGACCCCGCGAGCAGGGGCACGACGGTGAGCAGCGCGAAGGCAGGCAGGGTGCAGAGCACCAAGGGGAAGAGCAGCTTGACGGGGACCCGCCGGGCGGTGGCCTCCGCGGCCCGGCGCCGTTCGAGGCGGGCCTCGGCGGCGAGGCGCTCGAGCGCCGGCAGCAGCGCGACGCCGTAGCGCTCGGACGACACGAGCACGGTGGCCAGCGGCCGCACCCGCTCGCCGAGAACGTCGGGCAGGTCGGCGAGCGCGTCGCCGAGGCGGCGCCCGAGCCGGGCCTGTCGAGCCACGTCGACGAGCGCCTCACCCAGGAGCCCCCGGTGGTGGCGGGCGACGGCGGGCACCGCGAGGGCGACGGTGAGGCCCGATCCCACCGCGAGGACGAACAGGTCCACGACCTCGGGCAGTTCGGCCAACAGAGCGGCGTCGAGCCGGCGGCTGGCCCGACGCCGGGCCACCATCGGGGTGGCCCACCACCACAGGACGACGAGCGCGGCCAGAAGCGGGGAGACGAGTGCGGCGGGCACCCCGACGACGAGGGCCCGGCCGAGATGGCGGTCGGCGGCGGGGTCGGGCGGCCGACGGAGCCGGGCCCGCAGCGCCCGACCGAGGCTCTCGACGACGGCCCCGATCCTCGACGCGGTGAGCGTACGGCCGCCCGCCGGCCGTACGCTCCCAGCCACCCACGAGGCGGTCGCCACCGCACCGGCGACACCGGCGACACCGGCCGAAGCCGACGCCTGCGGGCCGAGACGACGAGCCCGCGCCGGCGCCGGCCGGTGGCGCCATGAGGCCCAGCCGACGAGTGCCGCCGCCACGAGCGCCATCACCGCCGTCATCGAGGTGCTCCGGTCGGGACTCGACCACGGGCGCTGCGCCGGCGCGACCGGCCTGAGGCCGCGCGGCGGGCGGCCGCCGAACCGTCCAGGCGGGCGTGACGGGCCGGCGTCACGCCGCGCTCCGGGCGATGCGCAACATCCAGACGCCGGCGAGGGCGTCGAGGGCCAGCCCGACGCCCAGGCAGGCGAGGCCCGCGGGCGTCCGCAGCAGGAAGGCCGACACCTCGGGGTCGCTCAAGAGCCCGAGGGCGGCGAAGGCCACGGGGGCGCCCATCATCACCACCGCCGACGCCCGCGCCTGCGACGAGAGCGCATCGACCTCGGCGGCGACGGCCCGCCGGTCCCGAAGCGTCGCCGCCACCCCGTCGAGCGCCCGCGCCCTCGCCCCGCCCGCCTCGGCCCCGAGCACGAGCGCCGCCGCGACCAGCGCCAGGCCCGGCACCGTCCGGGTGCCCGCCCACTCCTCGACCGCCGCGGCGAAGGGCTGTCCATGGTCGACACGACGGGCGAACGCGGCCAGGTCGGCGTCGAGCAGGCTGCTGCCCGTCGCGTCCCCGGACCCCGAGGTGAGCGCCTCTGTGAGGGAGGCCCCGGCCCGGAGGCGACCGGCGCAGGCCTCCAGCACCACGGGGAGCGCCGCCGCGTAGCGCTGGCCCGATCGACCGCGGCGCCAGCCGACCACCGACGCGACCCCTCCGACGGAGCCGACACCCGCCACCAAGACCCCGGCGGGCCCCCAGCGGCCCACCGCCACCAGCGTCACGACCACCGAGGCGGCCATCCACCGGACCACGAGTGCCCGCGGCTCACCCGTGATGTCCGCGGCCACCAGGGTGGCGCTCACCCGATCGGCCAGCCGCTCGACCATTCGTTGCAGGGCTGGCAGGGGCGCCCACCCACTACCCGCAGCGGCCACCGGGACCACCAGCCGGCGCCGCACCCGGCCGCCGGGCACCGCCAGCGCTGCCCGCTGTGCAGAGCGGGCCACGGCGACGACACACAACCCGGCGACGGTGGCCGCCTGTAGGACGCCGGTGCTGACTCCGGCCATCGCGACGACCGCCAAGGGTGCTCCGTTCACGCCGCCACCAACCAACGGGGATCGGCCGGTGGCGCCCCCGCCGCCCGCGCGGGACGGGCCGGAAGGGCCACGAGACCATCGACGCCGGCGAGGCGACGGGTGCCGCCCACCCGGCCCGCCGGAACCCCGCCGCCCGCCCATTCGTCCTGGTCGTCACCACCGTCGGCGACGACCTCTTCGACCCCCACCACCCGCCGACTGCCGTCGGGGCGTCGGGCCACGGCCACCACCAGGTCGACGGCCCCCGCGAGGTGCTCCCGTAGCGCCGCGAGGGGGAGGTCGACCCCGCCCAGGAGGAGCATCAGCTCGAGACGGCGCAGCGCGTCCGCGGCGCTGTTGGCGTGACACGTGGACAGCGAGCCCTCGTGTCCCGTGGTCATCGCCTGGACCATGTCCGCCACCTCGCCACCACGGACCTCGCCGACGATGATGCGGTCGGGCCGCATGCGCAGGGCGTTGCGGACGAGTTCGCGGATGGTGACGGCGCCCACGCCCTCGGCGTTGTCGGGGCGGGACTCCAGCCGTACGACGTGGTCGCCGGGCAGGCGCAGCTCGGCGGCGTCCTCGATGGTGACCACCCGCTCGCCGGCCGGGATGGCCGCCGCCAACGCGTTGAGCAGGGTGGTCTTGCCTGAGCCGGCGCCGCCGCAGATCACGATGTTGGCCCGGGCCGCCACCGCCCATCGCAGGAACGGCGCCACCCCTGGCGGGCACACTGCGTCGAGCTCGACCGGGCGGGCCGCGAAGCGCCGGATGGTGAGGCAGGGCCCGTCGATGGCCAGCGGTGGGATGACCGCGTTCACCCGTGAGCCGTCAGGAAGGCGGGCGTCGACCAGCGGCGACGATCGGTCGATGCGCAGCCCGAGCGGGGCCACCACCCGCTCGATGAGATGCCCGACGGTGGGCTCGTCGAGGACGACGTCGGTGACGGCCAGGCGCCCGTTCCTCTCGACCCACACCGGCCCGGCACCGTTGGCCATCACCTCGGAGACCGTCGGATCGGCCAGCAGGGGCTCGAGCGGGCCGAGGCCTTCGACCCGGGCCAGCACCCGGGCCACCACACCAGCCGCCTCGGCCTCACCGAGCAGCGGGCCGACGGCGCGCACCAGGCGCTCGACCGCAGCGCGTGGCTCCTCGCCGGCGCCACCCAGTGAACCTGCTTCGCGCAGCAGGCGACGGTGGACGACGTCGTCGAGGGCTTCGACCGCCCCCTCGTCGTCATCGCCGCCCCCGGGCGCCGCCGCGACGTCGGTGGTTCGCAGACGCGCCCGCGCCGGCCCGGCGCCGCCGCGGCCCCGGTCAGGCCGCACGGCGGAGTGCCCGTTCGAGGGTGCGGGGCAGGCGGGAGGCGAGCAGGCCCGAGTCGACGGCGCGGGCGATGGCGGGGTCGAGGCCCACCTCCGCCAGCACCGACACGCCGACGATCTCCTCGACGTCGCCACGGGTGAGGGCCCGGCCCGGCTCGGTGACGAGGACGATGCCCGACGGCCGCAGCGGCAGGTGCACCGCTCGGCGCAGGGCGAGATAGCAGGGGCGGGTGACGAGCAGCGAGCGGTTGGCCACCCCCGCCAGCGCCGCCGCGGTGGTCGTTCCCCGACCGAGCAGGCCGCAGTCGGCCACCACCGGGCGGGGATCGTCGACCAGGTGAGCAGCGAGCGCGTCGAGGCGTTCGGGGGCGGCCCCGAGCGATCCGGCGCCCCGGGGCAGCACCGCCAGCCCCGGGCGGGCCTCCACCTCGAGGCGTGCGAGCGCGTCGACGCCGACGTCGTCGTCGGCCGCCAGCCACGCGGCCAGACCGGGCGTGTCGGGCTCGGCCAGGCCGAGGGCGCCGGGGACGTCGCCGGCGAGGTCGGCGAGCAGCACCTCCGACGTGCGCGCCAGGACGAGGGCAAGGGCCACCGCCACGACGGTGGTGCCCGATCCGCCTTTCGCGGACCAGCAGGAAACGAGCACAGCAACCTCCCAGAGGGATCCGAACGTCGAACCTCGGGGAAGGTGGGGGTCACCGTAGAGGTGGCCGCTCACGAACGCAATGGGCGCGTTCGCGTGAGATCAGGGTGGCCCACCGCCAGGGGCGGGGGCGAAGCGAGCGGTACCTCAGCCGGTGAAAGCGGGCTCGGCCGCGACGGGCGTCGCCGGGGGGCTGGGCGGGGGCACCGGCGGGGGCACCGGTCCGCAGTCGCCACCGTCGATGTCGCTGAGGATCGTGGCGCTGCCGTCGCCGAGCACCGGGGCCACCTCGAACACGCTGCCGGTCGGACCGAAGCTGGAACCGCCACCGCCGCCGGCGCCGTCGTCCTGGCCCACGCCGCCGCCACCGCCGCCGAAGAGACCGCCGCCACCGCCGCCCGCGCCGGTGTCGGTGCCGTCGGCTCCGGCGCCGCCCTGACCGCTGCTGCCGGCGCTGCCCGCGAAGCCGTTCGCGCCGGCCACGCCCGCGGCACCGCCCGCCGAGGTGGTGGCGCCGCCGCCACCGGTGGGCACGTCGCCCGAACCCTCGCCGTCCGAGCCGTCGGGGTCACCGCCGTTGCCGCCGATGCCTCCTGACGAGTCACCGCCACCGCCACCGCCACCGGCGGCGACCATCAAGACGTCGCCCGTGGCATCGTCGGTGATCGTCGTCGCGCCGCCGCCGCCGCCGCCGTCGTCGCTGATCCCGAGGTCGCTGTCGTCGCCGCCCTCGCCGCCGCCGCCGTAGCCGCCGGCCCCGGGCACGCCGCCGATGGCGTCGCCGCCCATCCCTCCGACGTCGACGGTCAGGGTCTGGCCGGGAGTGACGTCGATCTCGACTTCCACCGAAGCAGGGAGCCCGCCGTCGACGACCGGCGTCGCTCCATCCGATCCCGAGCCGCCCGTGGCCCCGACGGCCACCACGGCGACGCGGCACGTGCCCTCGGGCACGACGTACTGCTCGGGGGCACCGGTGAAGTCGAACGACGCCACCACGGCGTCACTGCCCTCGTCCTGGGCCATCGCGGGCGACCCGACGGCCACCCCCGCGGCGACGAGGAACAGTGCGGCAACGATCGGGGTCCGCCGGGTGCGCATCCTGCGACGCTACTTCGCAGGCACCCGCGCCGCAGCACCCGTCCCGCACCGGGCCGACCAATGCGTGAGGCGGCAGGCCGCCGGCGGCCGCTCAAGGCGGTGCCTGCCGCTCAGTCGGCGATCGACGACGCCGCGCTGACCCGGTACCGGCCCGCGGGCGGTGCCCGGACGGTGAAGATCGTTGCGCCGCCCTCGAAGCGCAGTGCGCAGCTGAACGTGCCGTCGCCGTTGCCGGTGCAGCCCTCGAAGGTGCTGCCCGACCCGCCGGTGGGCTGCACGAAGAGGTCGGCGATCACGCTCTGCTCGGCGTAGAGCGAGGCGCCCTCGCTGTCGCCGACGGTCCAAGCCGCCAGGAGGCCCTCGGCCGCCTCCTCTGGCGTGGTGGCGATGAATGGGGAGGCCTCGGGCGTCGGCGCCACCGTCGTCGTCGTGGTGGTCGGCGCCGCGGTGGTCGTGGTGGTCGGCGCCGCCGTGGTCGTCGTGGGGGCCGTGGTGTCGGTGGTGGTCGTCGGGGCCTCGGTGGTGGTCGGCCCCGCGGTCTCGTCGCCGTCCGAGCGCCCGAAGGCCAGCCAGGCACCGAGGCCGGCGAGCAGCACCAGCGCCACGGCGACGCCCACGACCAGCCCGGTGCGCGAGCGACGCGGCTCGTCGTCGGGCGCTCCCCCTCCCGCCGCCACCCCCGCGGCGGCGCCGGCCGCCCCACCTGCGCCCACGAGGACCGTCGGTGCGCTGTCACCCCGGCCCGGCGGCGGCGCTGAGGCCGCGGCCCGGCGGGGGTCGAGGGGCAGGTCGGTCACGTCGACGCCGTGGGCCCGCTGGACCTCCTGGAGGGCGCGGCCGAGCGCCGCCGCGGACGGCGGTCGAGCGGCCGGGTCCTTGGCCATGGCGGTCTCGATCACGGCGGCGAGGTCGTCGGGGACGCCGAGGGCGCGCAGGTCGGGCGCGGGCTCCGACACGGCCCGCAGCACGGTGGCCGCCACCGACTCGTCGGTGGCGCGGGCGAAGGCGGCGCGTCCGGCGAGCAGCGTGTGGAGCGTCGAGGCCAGCGAGTAGACGTCCGACGCCACCGTGGCCCGGGCCCCCCGCAACACCTCGGGTGCGGCGTACAGCACGGTCAGGGCCGACTCCCCGGTGGCGGTGGCCGGGCCGCCCTCGACCGCGGCGATGCCGAAGTCACCGAGCTTGGCCTCACCGAAGACGCCGACGAGCACGTTGTCGGGCTTCAGGTCGCGGTGGAGCGTGCCGGCCTCGTGGGCGGTGTCGAGCGCCCCGCTCACCTCGATGCCCGCCCGGGCCACCTCCTCCCACGGCATCAGTCCGCTCGCCCGCACCCGGTCGGCCAGGGAGCCGGCCTCGAGGAACTCCATGGCGAGGTAGAGGCGGCCGTCGGCGGTCACCCCGGAGTCGTGCACCACGACGATGTTGGGGTGCCAGGACAGGGCGCCGATGGCCCGGCACTCCCGCTCGAAGCGCTCGCGGGCGTCGGGACCCGGGTCGGGCAGGTCCAGGACCTTCAGGGCCACCACCCGGTCGAACGCACGCTGGCGGGCCCGGTACACGGTGGCGAATCCACCCCGGCCGATCTGGCGCAGATCCTCGTAGCCCTCGACGAGCACACCGCTGCGGGGGTCGTCGCTCACCGCCCTTTGCTAGCAGTCCCGGGGCGACGCCGCGGGCGTGACGGACGCCACCCGGGCCATCGCTGGAGCGCGCCCGGTCCGCCCCTACCCTCGACGGGATGGAGGCGGCCTTCTTCGACCTCGACAAGACCGTCATCGCCAAGGCCTCGATGGTCGCCTTCGGGCGGCCCTTCCAGCGGGCCGGGCTGCTGTCGCGCTGGCTGGTGGTGCGGGCCCTCTACGGCCAGTTGGTCTACCTCTACCTCGGCGCGGACGAGGCCCGCATGGCCAAGATGCGCGAGGCCGTGCTCCGGGTCACGAAGGGCTGGGACCAGCAGGTCATCAGCGACCTCGTCCGGGAGACCCTCGCCGAGGTCATCGACCCCATCGTCTACGGCGAGGCCCTCGACCTCATCCGTGACCACCGGGCCGCGGGCCGGCGGGTCTACATCATCTCGGCCTCACCGGAGGAGATCGTCCAGCCCCTCACCGAGTACCTCGGGGCCGACCAGGCCATCGCCACGCGGGCCGCGATCGACGACGAGGGCCGCTACTCGGGCGACGTCGAGTTCTACAGCTACGGCCCCTTCAAGGCCGAGGCCATGGAGGCCGAGGCCGAGCGCCTGGGCATCGACCTCGCCGCGTCGTTCGCGTACTCCGACTCGGCCACCGACATCCCCATGCTCGAGGCCGTGGGCCACCCCGTGGCCGTCAACCCGGACCGGGCGCTGGCGCGCTATGCCGAGGAGCAGGGCTGGGAGACCGCCCACTTCGTGCGTCAGGTCGAGCTGAAGCGGCGCCGACCGGTGCCCACCACCGCGGCGGCGGTGAGCGGCGGCGTGGTGATGGCCGTGGCCGGCGGGGTCGTGTGGTGGTGGCTGCACCGCCCGACGCGAGGGGCGGGCCGCCGGCCGGCACCCACCACGGCGCAGCGCCTCGCCGCCGGCGCGGCGGGCGCCCTGGCGGCCCGGAGCACCGCCCCGAAGGGCCGGCCCCGGGCCAAGGTCGGGGCTACGCGGTCTCGCGGATCTTCTTCGCCGCGAGGGCGACGAGGGCGATGACCACGGCGAGGAGCACGATCTTCTTCATGGCCCGAGTGTAGGACCGCCGGGCGCGAGGCGCGCCCGACGGATCCGAGCCTCGAACCTCGTGGGAGCGGGTGCGCTCAGACGGCGAGCAGGTCGCGGGCGCCGGTGTCGCTGCTGGGGTGGCGCAGCTTGCTCATGGCCCGGGCCTCGATCTGGCGGATGCGCTCGCGGGTGAGGTTGAAGTGCTCACCCACCTCTTCGAGGGTGCGGGGCTCGCCACGGTCGAGGCCGAAGCGCAGCTTCAGGATCTCGCGCTCGCGCTCGTCGAGGGGCGACAGCAGGCGCTGGATCTCCTCGGGGAGCAGGGCGGTGGCGGCCACCTCGAAGGGCGACTCGGCGGAGCGGTCCTCCACCACGTCGCCGAGCTCGGCGTCGCCGTCCTCACGCAGGGGCTCGGAGAGCGAGAGGGGCTCGGCGGCGAAGCGGAGGGCCTCGGTGACCTTGTCCTCGGGCATCTCGACCTCGGCCGACAGCTCGGCGAGGGTCGCCGGGCGGCCCATCTTGAGCTCCAGGCGCGAGCGCGCCTTCTGCAGCCGGGCGAGGGTGTCGCCGGCGTGCACCGGGAGGCGGATGGTGCGACCGGTGTTGGCGATGCCGCGGGTGATGGCCTGGCGGATCCACCAGGTGGCGTACGTGGAGAACTTGAAGCCCTTGCGCCAGTCGAACTTCTCGACCGCGTGCATGAGGCCGAGGTTGCCCTCCTGGATGAGGTCGAGCAGGGGCAGGCCGGACGCCTGGTACTTCTTGGCGATCGACACCACGAGGCGCAGGTTCGACTGCACGAAGGTGCGCTCGGCCTCCTGGCCCTTGCGGTCGGCCCGCTTCAGCTCGCGCTTGCGCGCTGCGGTGAGGGTGGTGGCCGTCTCCAGCTCGGCGCGGGCCGCGGTGCCGGCCTCGATGGCCTGGGCGAGCCGCACCTCGTCGTCCTTGGTGAGGAGGGGGTACTGCCCGATGTCCGTGAGATAGAGCCGGACGAGGTCTTCCTCGTCCCGTTCTACGCGCTCCTTGGCCAACGTGATGCTCCTGGCTTGTGGTGTCTGGTGGCCGCACGCCCGACATCGGCAGGGCCGAGGAAGAACGACGGTGCTACGAACAAGAGGCGGCGGGCCCTCGCCTGCCTGGGGCTTACGATACCGAGATGGTCAAGAGGGCCAACCCCGAGCTTTTCGCGGATGTCTCGTCTTGTGGGGACAACCTCACTCTGCGTGATGTCGGCGCGTTCCGGGGTGCTCCTGAGGCAATCGCGGAGGATTGAGCCAGTGGACCCATCCCCTGCCGACCGGGCCGCCGAGGAGGTCGACCTGACCATGGTGATCATGGCCTTCGACGCCGCCGACCCCGAGGCGCTCCAGGCCATCCTGGCCAAGTACGTCGTGCTCAGCCGGGGCCACGACGGCTGTCGCAACATCGACCTGTGCCTCTCGGCCACCCATCCCACCCGCTTCGTGGTGGTCGAGAAGTGGGAGTCACCCGAGGCCCAGCGGGCGCACTTCGACTCCCCCGCCATGGTCGAGATGGCGAACGCCTGCGACGGCAAGCTCACCCGCAAGCCCTCGATCGACCTCCTCGACGCCATCAGCGCCCACGACCTCAACTGACCGGGCGCTGAACGGAGGGTCACCCGACGGTGACGCCGGGGGGCCGTTGGCCCTAGAGTCCGGGCGCACGCAGCGTCCGACCCGGCGGGACGGACCTGGCACATCCCTGGGACAGGAGACCGAGATGACCCGAACCCGAAGCTGGCGGCTGCTGGCCGCCCTGTTGGCGCTGACCCTCGTCGGCGCCGCCTGCAGCAGCGACAGCGACGACGGTGGCGACGAGAGCTCGTCGGAGACCACTGCCGCCGAGGCGTCGTGCGACACCGCCGACCTCCCCGTCAAGGAGGACGGCCAGCTGACCGTCGCCACCGGGGACCCGGTCTTCCCACCCTGGATGGAGAACGACGACCCCACCAGCAACGAGGGCTTCGAGAGCGAGCTCGTGTACCTGCTGGCCGAGCAGCTGGGCTTCGCCGAGGACGAGGTCGTGTGGACCGCCACCGGCTTCGACGAGGCCATCGCCCCCGGGTCCAAGGACTTCGACTTCAACATCCAGCAGTACGGCATCACCGCCGAGCGCGAAGAGGTCGTCGACTTCTCCGACGGCTACTACACCGTGCAGCAGGCCATCGTGGCCGCCCCCGACTCGGACATCGCGTCGGCCGAGAGCCTGGCCGACCTCGAGGATGCCAAGCTCGGCGCCGCCGTGGGCACCACCAGCCTCGACTACATCGACGAGGTCATCGCCCCCAGCGAGGAGGCAGCCGTGTTCGACGACACCGCAGCCGCCAGCTCGGCCCTCGCCGCCGGCCAGGTCGACGGCCTGGTCTACGACCTGCCCACCGCCTTCTACATCACCGCCGCGGAGATCCCCGAGGCCTCGATCGTCGGCATCCTGCCGGTCGTGGGCGAGGCCGAGGAGCTGGGCATGCTCTTCGAGGCCGACAGCCCCCTCGTGCCCTGCGTGAACGAGGCCCTGGCCGCGGTCGACGAGTCGGGCGACCTGGCCGCCCTCCAGGAGGAGTGGCTCGCCAACGGCGGCGAGACGCCCACGCTCTCCGAGTAGTCACGCCCACACGGCGCTGCACCGCACCACGGAAACACCGGACCATCGACCATGACGGCTGACATCGGCTCGGGGCCGCCACCGGCGCCCCCGAGCCGGTGGGCCTCGTGGCGCCACGAACTGGGCGAGGAGGGCGCCCGCGGCGCCCTGGTGGCGTTCGTGGCCACCCTCGCCTTCCTCGGCGTCGGCCTCTACTTCGTCCTCAACAGCTCGTCGTGGCCGAAGGTCCAACAGCAGTTCTTCAACCCCGAGGACTTCGTCGAGTCCTGGCCCGACGTGCTCGGCGGCTTCTGGCTCGACATCAAGATGTTCGTCGTCGCCGAGGTGCTCATCCTCGCCTTCGGCCTGCTCGTGGCGGTCATCCGCAGCCTGCGGGGCCCGGCGTTCTTCCCGCTCCGGGCGCTCGCGGTGATCTACATCGACCTCTTCCGCGGCATCCCGATCCTGCTCATCTTGTTCCTGCTGGGCTTCGGCGTCCCCGCCCTCCAGCTTCCGGGCGTGCCCAACGACCCGCTGTTCTGGGGTGTCACCTCGCTCGTCCTGTCCTACGCGGCCTACACCGCCGAGGTGTACCGGTCGGGCATCGACTCGGTGCACGAGAGCCAGCGGGCCGCCGCCCGCTCCCTGGGCCTCACGCAGTGGCAGACGCTGCGCTTCGCCATCGTGCCCCAGGCCATCCGCAACGTCATCCCGGCCCTCCTGAACGGTCTGGTGAGCCTCCAGAAGGACGTGGCGCTCGTCAGCGTCCTCGGCGTGCGCGAGGCCGTGCGAGAGGCCGAGATCTACAAGGCCCGCACCTTCAACTACACCTCGTTCGTGGCCGCCACCGTGCTGTTCCTGCTGGCCTCCATCCCGCTGGCCCGCCTGACCGACTGGTACACCCGCCGCGAGCGGGCCCGACGCAGCCAGTCCATGGCATGAGCACCTTCGACGACGGGCTCACCGCCGTGCCCTCCGACACCGGCGCCGCCGCTGCCGCAGAGGCCGCCGGCATCCCCCGACTGCGCCTCAGCGGGGTGAAGAAGTCCTTCGGGGACAAGGCGAAGCGCAAGGTCGTGCTCGACGGCATCGATCTGTCCGTGCCCGCCCACGGGGTGTGCTGCCTGATCGGCCCCAGCGGCTGTGGCAAGTCCACCTTGTTGCGCTGCGTCAACCTGCTCGACCCCGTGGACGAGGGCCTCGTCGAGCTCGACGGCGAGCGCATCAGCGGCACGGGCGTCAACGCGAACGCCGTGCGCCGTCGGGTCGGCATCGTCTTCCAGGCCTACAACCTGTTCCCCCACCTCACCGTGCTCGACAACGTCACCCTGGCCCCTCGTCGGGTCCGGGGCGTGGCCCGACGGGAAGCCGAGGCCCGGGCCCGCGAAGCGCTCGAGCGCTTCGGGCTGGGCGACAAGGTCGACGAGTACCCCGACCGCCTCTCTGGCGGCCAGCAACAGCGGGCCGCCATCGCCCGGGCCATCGTGGGCGACCCCGAGCTGCTGCTGCTCGACGAGGTGACCTCCGCCCTCGACCCCGAGCTCGTCGGCGAGGTGCTCACCGTGATCCGCGACCTCGCCGCCGGCGGCATGACCATGGTGCTGGCCACCCACGAGATGGGCTTCGCCCGTGACGTGGCCGACCAGGTGGCCTTCCTCCACGAGGGGCGGGTGCTCGAGTCGGGCCCGCCGGCGCAGATCCTGAGCGAGCCCACCCAGCCCCGCACCCGCCAGTTCCTGGCGCGGGTCATCGCCGCCGGCCGCCTCTGACCAGCGGGACCGTCACCCGACGTCCCACCGGCGCCGGTCAACTCGCGTCGACGCGGGTCAGTCGGGCGCCCAGCGGTCGAGAGACGGAGCAAACGTGTCCTGTTCGGGCGATGAGATGCCAGCGGCGTCGGCGGCGGAGCGCCAGCCGGCGACCACCTTGCGCACGTCCTGCCAGTGGCTCTCGGCCGCCGCCGAATCCAGGCCGAACCGTGCGGCGTTGGCCAACAGGGCGTCGACGCCGGCCTCCGACCTCGAGGTGCCGGCGATCGGCGTCGCCCGGGCCGCACCGGGGCGGGGGTCAGGGTTGACGTCGAACACGGGTGAGAGCGTCCAGCCCCCGGGGGCACGAAGCAGCCCGTGGTTGCGGAGGTGGTCGTCGACGTTGTTCACGGCCATGGAGAACGCGATGCGCTTCCAGAGGTCCGCTAGGTCGGCGGCGACGTCGCTGCCGTGTGCGGCGACTGCCTCGGCGAGCTCGAGGTAGTCGCCCACCGCCCCCGGACGGCGTCCCATCAGCGACTGGGCGCTCAGATAGGGAAGGCGAGCGTCACCGTCCCGGTCGAAGCGCTCCACGAGCAGCACCGGGACGTCGCCGACCTCGACGAGTCGGTGCACCGGCGCCGGCAGGCCACACGCAGCCGCGAGGTCGAGGGCGACGGCCTCCCACCGGATGACGTCCCAGCGGTCGCCGGCCTGGGGGAACTTCGCCAGGTGGAGGACGTCGCCGTCGGCGACGGACGCCTTCGGCCGGGCGCCGCCGAGCGAGCCCGAACCGGCGGCGAGCAGCGTGGCGACCGCCTCGTGGGCGTCAGAGGTCGCAACGGCCCGGCTGGCATCGAGCAGGCGCTCGAGCTCCATCAGCTTCGGCACCTCGGCGCTGTCGGCGAGGAACGGAGCACCGTCTTCGAGGCACAGGCGGAGCGCGCCCTGCCGGGCCTGGTCGTGCACGCCGAGGAGGAAGTCGACCTCTGATGGCGAGGCACCCGACCGCCCGGCGTCGCGTGCGAGCCCGGCCCACTGCCGGGTGATCAGGTTCCGACCCCAGGCATCGGGAGCGCAGTCGGCGAGCGCGCCCGGCAGTCCCTCCACCACCGCCCGTCCCGTCCGAACCGGGAGGTCCGGGCTGATGGCCCAGCCCGGACCGGCCAGCCAGGCGTCGTCATAGGTGAACTCGGTGGTGTCGACCCCGCGAGAGCGGACGTTCCGGGCGGTACCGACCGGGATCGTGCCACCGGGTCCGTCGAGGTGCACACGGAACGTCGTCATCGCCGCACCCGCTTCGGCAGGGCCTGGTCCGCTCTCGCCCGCCCGAACGCGGTCTCGTAGGGGTCGGTGGCCTTGGCCATCTCGTCGAGGATGCCGAGCGCGCCGCTGACGCCGAGGAGGATCTCGAGGCTCACGCCCAGATCCCCGCGCTCGAGCCGGCCGACCGTCTGGCGGGTCGTCCCGGCCCGCTCGGCCACCTGCTGTGCGGTCAGACCCAGCAGCTTGCGCCACGCCGCCAGGTTCTGGCCGATCTCCTCGGCCGCCTGCTGGGTTCGAAATGACGCCGGTCGGGCCATCGGGCACGCACCTCCTACGTGAGGTTACCTAGACCGACCACAAAGAGTATTTCTGTCATCTAGACATGACATTAGTCGACCTGCACCCGCGGACCCGCCCGGACCCACCCCTCGGGGCGAGGGGCGGGACCGGGCGGGCGGGGGTCAGCTCAGCTTCTTGGACCAGCGCCGGAGGCCGGCGCCGGTGACGATGAGGAGCCCGGCGGCGAGCACCAGACCGGCGATGTCCGAGCCGGTGCGGGGGAGGTTGCCGGGGATGACCGGCTCGAGGCCGTTCTCGTCCACCTCGACGGCCGCGTCATCGGTGTTGTTGTCGGTGTTGGTGTCCTCGATCCCGTCGACGCGGGCCACGTTGGTGACCGTGTCGCCGGGCTCGCCGACGACGTAGGTCTCGATGGTGAAGCTGGTGGCCCCACCGGGAGCGAGGTCGGTGTCGGTGACGCAGGTGACGACCGGGTCGGCGAAGTCGCAGATCCAGCCGTCACCGCTGGCGTCGCGGTACTGGAGGCCCTCGGCCAGCTCGTCGGTGACGATGATCGGCTCGGTGGCCGCCGTGTCACCCACGTTGGTCACCGTCACCTGCCAGGTCGCCACGAGATCGGTGTTGTCGATCTCGATGAGGTCCTTGGTGATGGCGAGGTCGGTGACCGGGCTGGCCACGGTGTCCACCGTGGCGGTGTCCTCGTCGGTGACGTCGACGCCGATGGGCGTGTCGGTGTCGTCCACCGGCGTGCCCGTGGCGACGGCCACGTTGACGAAGCCCTCGTCCACCCCCGACACCACGCAGGTGTAGGCGGCGAAGGAGTCACCCGGGTCGAGCGTGTCCGTGAACGTCCGCTCGCAGTCGGGGCCGAGCTCGTCGGCCACGCTGATCCCGGCCAGGGGCACCTCACCGGTGTTGGTCACCACGATCTGGTACGTGGCGTCCTCCCCGGTCTCGATGATGGCGCTGTCGACGAAGTCGCCGGTGGCGGGGTCGAGCACCAGCTTCTCTACCGTCAGGGCCGACACCTGCACCTCGGCCACCTCGTGGTCGCCCGAGCCGGCCGCAGGGCCGTCCGGGGAGCCGCCGCTGGCGGTCGCATCCAGGGTGAAGCCGCCGGTGAGGTCGCTGACGGTGCAGGACAGCACCCAGACCTCGCCGACGTCGAGGACCCCGGAGTTGATGGAGTCCCCGCTGACCACCGCGGGCGCCTCGTCGCACTGCGGGGCGTCCACGGCCAGGTCGGTCACGCCGACGTCGCCGGTGTTGGTGACGGTGAAGCGGAAGCTGGCCGTGTCGCCGGCCCGCAGGGTGGCGGGCACGCCGTCGTTCGACCCGAGGGTCGGGCCGTCGGCGTCGGCGTCGTACCAGTCACCGGTGAAGGGGTCGTTCACCTCGGTGAGCAGCGTGAAGGACGGGGCGATCTCGTCCACCGTGGCGGTGTCGTCGTCGGTCACGTCCTCGGTCCGCGGCAGCGGGGTGTCCGTCTCGTCCACCGGCGTGCCGGTGACCGTGGCGGTGTTGTCCAGGTCGTCGTCGACCGTGCCCTCGTAGTAGAGGACGGCGGTGTCGCCGGGGTCCATGGCCGACAGGTCGCCCGAGAACACCGAGAGGGTGCCCTGGTCGACGCCGAGGTCGGCGTCGTCCAGCAGGACGGGGGCCAGGCGGGTGTCACCGTCGTTGGTGACCACGAAGCACCAGGTCACGTCACGGCCGGCGATGCCGGTCACCGAGTCGCCGCCGGGGCAGCTCGCCCCGCCGTCGTGGTCCCGGTAGACCGTCTTGCTCACCGACACCGACGGCTCGATGGCGTCGACCTCGGCGGTGTCCGAGTCCGTGGGCTCACGGACGTTCAGGGGATCGCCCTGGTCGTCCACCGGGATGCCGGTGACCGTGGCCGTGTTGACCAGGTCCGCGTCGACCGTGCCCTCATAGAAGAGGACGGCGGTGTCGCCGGGCTCCATCGAGGCCAGGGCGGCGGTGTCCCCGCTCAGGTCGGCCTCGGTGATGCCGGTGGCGCCGAGGTCGGCGTCCTCGAGGGTGACGTCGGCGAGGATGGTGTCCCCGTTGTTGGTCACCACGAAGCACCAGGTGGCGTCGTCGCCCAGGAGGGCGGTGAGGAGCTCGGCGCCCTCGCAGCCGGCGCCGGCGTCGTGACCGCCGTAGACGGTCTTGGCCACGTGGATGGCCGGGCCGACGCCGTCCACCACGGCGGAGTCGTCGTCGGTCACGTCGTCCACGCCGGGCAGCGGGTCGCCGCTGTCGTCGGCGGGGCTGCCGGTCACGGTGGCGGTGTTGGTGAGGTCACCGTTGACGGTGGTCTCGTAGTACAGGGTGACGGTGTCGTCGGGGCCCATCGAGTCCAGGGCGGCGACGTCGCCGCCCAGGGTGGAGGCGTCGACGAGGCTCAGGGCCGGGTCGGCGAAGTCCACCGGGACGAGCGGGGTGTCACCGTCGTTGGTGATCACGAAGCAGTAGGTGACCGCGTCACCGTTCTCGCCGGCCACGAGGTTCGAGCCCTCGCACCCGTCGCCGTCGTTGTGGCCCTGGTAGACGGTCTTGACGATCGAGACCGACGGAGCCACCTGGACGACCTCGGCGTCGTCGCTGGCGCTGACGTCGTCGACGCCGGCCAGCGGGTCGCCCTGGTCGTCCGCCGGGGTGGCGGTGACTTCGGCCGTGTTGGGCAGGTCGCCGGCGATGACGCCGTCGAAGTACAGGGTGACCGACTCGTCCGGCTCGAGGGAGGCGAGGCTGCCGCCGCCCACGACGGTGAGGTCGGTCTCGTCGATGACCAGGTCGTCATCCACGAAGCTGGCGTCAACCAGCCTCGTGTCACCGGTGTTGGTCACCACGAAGCACCAGGTGACGTCCTCGCCGGCGAGGCCGAAGAGCTGGTCGGTGCCGGTGCAGTTGGCGCCGGAGTCATGGCCCCGGGCCACGGTCTTCTCGATGGAGATGGACGGCGCCACCTCCTCGACCGCTGCGGTGTCGGTGTCGGTCACCTCGTCGATGCCCGGCAGGGGGTCGCCCTGGCCGTCCGACGGGGTGCCGGTGGCCGTCACCGTGTTGGTGAGGTCCTCGGTCATCGTCGTCTCGTAGTACAGGACCGCGGACTGGCCGATCCCGAGCGAGTCGAGGCTGCCGGAGAGGACCTGCATGGCCCCCTGGGTGATGCCGAGGGTCTGGTCGTCGAGCGTCACCGGCGTGAGGGTGGTGTCACCCGTGTTGGTGACCTCGAAGCAGTAGGTGACGGGGTCACCGTCGAGGCCCGGCACCGACTCGCCGCCGGCGCACCCGGCGCCGCCGGTGTGGCCCTGGTACACGGTCTTGGCCACCGAGACGGCGGGCGCCACCTCGACCACCTCGGCCGTGTCCTCGTCGGTCACGTCCTCCACCTCGGGCAGCGGGTCGCCGTTGCCGTCCACGGGGGTGCCGGTGACGGAGGCGGTGTTGACGAGATCGCGGGTGACGGTGCCCTCGTAGTACAGGGTCACCGACTCCTGCGGGTCGAGCGAAGCGAGGTCGCCCGCGCCCACCACGGTGAGGTCACCCTCGTCGATGGCCAGGTCGGCGTCGGCGAAGTCCACCGGGGCGAGCGGGGTGTCGCCCTCGTTGGTCACGACGAAGCACCAGGTGACGGGATCGCCGTCCAGGCCGAAGGCCCGCTCGCCGGCGGCGTCACAGCTCGTGCCGGCGTCGTGGCCCTGGTACACGGTCTTGGCCACCGAGATGGCCGGGTCGACCTCGTCGACGGTGGCCACGTCCTCGTCGGTGACGGGGTCGGAGCCCGGCAGCGGGTCCCCGCCGTCGTCGACGGGGGTGCCCGTCACGGTGGCGACGTTGGTCAGGTCACCGTCCACGTCGTCCTCGTGGTAGGCGACGATGGAGTCGCCCGGCGCCAGCGGGTCGCCGAAGCTGCCCGAGGCCACGCTGACGTTCGCCTCGGTGAGGCCGAGGAGCGGGTCGCTGAACGTGACCGGGTCGAGGGTGGCCTCGCCGTCGTTGGTGATGACGAAGCAGTAGGTGACGGCGTCACCCTTGCGCAGGGCGATGCTGCCCGCCCCGGCGCAGCTGGCGCCGCTGTCGTGGCCGGCGTAGACGGACTTGTCGATGGCGACCGACGGCGAGACGTCGTCCACCTCGGCGGTGTCCGAGTCGGTGACGGGGTCGATCCCGCTGAAGGGGTCACCCTGGTCGTCGACCGGGGTGCCGGTCACCTCCGCGGTGTTGAGGAGGTCACCATCGATGGTGGTCTCGTAGTAGAGGACGGCGGAGTCGCCCGGGGCCATCGAGGCCAGGGCGGCGGTGTCGCCGCTCAGGTCGGCCTCGGTGAGGTTGCCCAGGGCGACGTCGGCCACGGCGACGTCGGCCAGCGTGGTGTCACCGTCGTTGGTGACCACGAAGCAGTACGTCACCTCGGCGCCGGTGGCGCCCTGGACGAGCTCGTTGCCGGGGCAGGTCGTGCCCCCGTCGTGGTCCTTGTAGACGGTCTTGGCCACCGAGATCGACGGGGCGATCTGCTCGACCTCGGCATCGTCCTGGGCGGTCACGTCCTCGAGGCCCGGGTAGGCGTCACCACCGGGGTCGGCGGGCGTGCCCGTGACCACCGCGGTGTTGGTGAGGCTGCCCGTGACGGAGCCCTCGTAGTAGAGGAGGGCGGTCTCCCCGACGGCGAGGTTCGAGAGATCGCCGGAGAGGACCGTGAGGTCCGTCTCGTCGATGCCCCCCAGGGCCGCGTCGGCGAGGGTGACGGGGGCGAGGTTGGTGTCACCGTCGTTGCTGATCGCGAAGCACCAGGTGACGTCGGCGCCGTTCGCCTCCCGGACGAGGTTCCCGCCCTGGCAGGAGGCGCCGGCGTCGTGGCCCTGGTACACGGTCTTGGCCACCGAGATGGCCGGGGTGACCTCGTCCACGGTGACCTGGTCGTCGTCGGTCACGTCACCCGAGCCCGGCAGCGGGTCGTCGCCGTCCCGCGGGGTGCCGGTGGCGGTCGCCGTGTTGACGAGGTCGTTGGCCACGTTCGTCTCGTAGTAGAGGACGGTGGTGGCGCCGGGGGCCATCGAGGCGAGGTCGCCCGACAGCACGGCCATGTCGCTCTGGTCGATGTTCAGCTGCGGGTCGACGACGGTGACCGGCGCCAGGGTGGCGCCGCCGTTGTTGACCACGGTGAAGCAGTAGGTGACGGGGTCACCGTCGACCGCGGTGAGGCCGCCGGCGCCGGGGCAGCCCGCACCGGTGTCGTGGCCGGCGTAGATGCCCTTGGTGATGTCGATGGACGGCGTCACCTCCTGCACCTCGGCGGTGTCGTCGTCGGTGACCGGGTCGATCCCGTCGAAGGGATCGCCCTGGTCGTCGACCCCGGTGGCCGTGACGGTCACGTCGTTGACGAGGTCGCCGTCGAGGGTGGTCTGGTAGGCGAGCACGACCGAGTCGCCGGGCGCCACGAGGGCGAGGTCACCGGAGATCACGTCCATGGCGGTCTCGTCGATGCCGAGGTCGGCGTCGGCCAGGGTCACCGGCGAGAGGTCGGTGTCGCCGGTGTTGGTGACCGTGAAGCAGTACGTGACGGCCGCGCCGTTCGCTCCCCGCTGCAGCTCGCTGCCGGGGCAGGAGGCACCGCCGTCGTGGCCGGCGTAGACGGTCTTGGCCACCTCGACCATCGGGCCGACCTCGTCCACCTCGGCGGTGTCGTCGTCGGTGACGGGGTCGACGCCGGGCAGCGGGGTGCCACCCGGATCGGTCGGGGTGCCGGTCACGGTGGCCGTGTTGACGACGTCGCCGGCGACGGTGCCCTCGTAGTAGGCCACGACGCTCTGGCCGGGATCGATGCCGGCGAGGTCGCCGGACACGACGGTGAGGTCGAGCTCGGCGATGCCGAGGTCGAGGTCGGTCAGCTCGACCGGGGCGAGGCGGGTGTCACCGTCGTTGGTGATGGTGAAGCACCACGTGACCGCACCGCCGTTGGCGGCGTTCACCAGCTCGCCGCCGGGGCAGCCGGCGCCCGCGGTGTGGCCGCGGTAGACGGTCTTGGCCACCGAGACGGCCGGGGCCACCTCGTCGATGGTGGCGTCGTCCTCGTCGGTCACGTCGTCGATGCCCACGAGGGGGTCGCCGTTGCCGTCGACCGGGGTGCCGGTGACGGCGGCGGTGTTGTGCAGGTCGCCGTCGACCGTGCCCTCGAGGTAGAGGACCGCGGTCTCGCCGGCGGGCAGGTTCGAGAGATCACCCGAGAGGACGGTCAGGTCGCTCTCGTCGATGCCGAGGTCGCCGTCGACGAGGGTCACCGGCGACAGGTCGGTGTCACCGCTGTTGGTCACCCGGAAGCACCAGGTGACCTCTTCGCCGTTGCGGCCCGAGAGGTTCTCGACGCCGTCGCAGCCGGCACCGGCGTCGTGGCCCCGGTAGACGGTCTTCTGGATGGTGACGGCGGGGCCGACGGTGTCGACCGCAGCGTCGTCCTCGTCGGTGACCGGGGTGAGCCCGGGCAGCGGGTCGCTCGAGCCGTCGGCGGGGACGCCGGTGGCGGTGACCGTGTTGGTGAGGTCGCCGGCGGCGGCGCCCTGGTAGTAGAGGGCGACCGAGTCGCCGGGGGCGAGCGTCGCCAGGGTGCCGGACAGGACGGTCATATCGGTCTCGTCGATGCCGAGGTCGCCGTCGTCGAGGGTGATCGGGGCGAGCTCGGTGTCACCGTCGTTGGTGACCACGAAGCACCAGGTCAGGTCCTCGCCGTTCAGGGCGTTGACCAGGTTGCTGCCCTGGCAGGAGGCCCCGGCGTCGTGGCCCTGGTACACGGTCTTCGCCACCGACAGGGCGGGGTGCACCTCGTCGGCGTCGGCGGTGTCGTCGTCGTCGACCGGGTCGACGCCGGGCAGGGGGTCGCCGTTCGGGTCGGACGGGGTGCCGGTGCCGGTGGCGGTGTTGGTGAGGTCACCGTCGAGGGTGGTCTCGTGGTAGAGGATCGCGGTGTCGCCCGGGTCGAGCTGGGCGAGGTCGCCGGAGACGACGCCCATGTCGGTCTGGTCGATGCCGAGGTCGGGGTCGCTGACGGTGACGGGGGCGAGGGTCGTGTCCCCGGTGTTGGTGACCGCGAAGCAGTAGGTCACGGGGTCACCGTTCACGCCCGTCGCGGTCTCCTGGCCCTGGCACAGTGCGCCGTCGTCGTGGCCGCGGTAGATCGTCTTGGCGATCGAGAGGGCGGGGGCCACCTCGTCCACCTGGGCCGAGTCGTCGTCGGTGATGGGCCCGGTGTCGGGCAGGGGCACGTTCTGGTCGTCCACGGGCGCCGCCGTGGCGGTCGCCGTGTTGGTGAGGTCACCGTCGATGGTGGTCTCGTAGGCCCACGTCACGGTGTCGCCGGCGGCGACCAGCGACGGGTCGCCCGAGACGAGGGTCATGTCCGTGTCGTCGATGCCGAGGTCCGGGTCGTCGAGGGTCACGGTGCCGAGGTAGGTGTCGCCGTCGTTGGTGACGGTGAAGCAGTAGGTGACGGCGTCGCCGTTGGTGCCGGCGACGAGGTCGGCGCCCTGGCAGGACGCCCCGCCGTCATGGCCGGGGTAGACGGTCTTCGCGAGCGCGATGCCGGGCTCGGGTGGCGAGACGGGCTTCACGTCGACGTCGGTGTACGTGCCGTAGCTCGTGGCGAGGGTGGCCTCGTTGACGATCTGGGTGACGGTCGGGTCGAGCGGCTTGTCCACCTTCACGTCGAAGGTCACGGTGCGGGTCTGCCCGATCGACAGTGCCGGCGGGAGCGTGACCCCGGCGCCGTCGAGGGGGAAGGGCGTGCCCGAGCCATCGTCGGGGATGGGGCTGCCGTTGTGGACGGTGGTGCCCAGCACGTAGGTGGTGTGCTCGGGCACCTCGTCGCTCAACAGCAGGTTGTCGACGGGGGTGATGCCGGCGTTGGTGGCCGAGATGGTGTAGCGGATGGTCTCGCCGGGGTCGGCGAGCCCGTCGCCGTCGTCGTCCACGATGACCGACGTCTTGTCGAGGTCGACGGTCGGGAAGGGCAGCACGGTGGTGCCCATGTCGATGGCGGGGTTCTGTGCGTTCAGCCCCGGGACCTGTCCCCAGGCCGCCGCCAGCGACGTGCCGTCGAGGGTGTAGATGCGCGCACCCGTCATGTCGGCGTCGCCACTGCCAACTGCGTTGGTGAAGGCGCTGGGGACGTGGCAGGTGGTGGTGCCGTCGTCGGCGATCAGGCGCGGCCGCAGGGCGTTCATCGCGCAGCTGAAGTCGTACTTGTTCCCGTTCGCGTCGGTGAGCGGACCGGTGGACGTGTCGCCGTCGCGGTCGACGTAGATCGTGGTTGCGGCGGCGGGAGCGACCCACACCGCGCTGTCGTTCTCCGTGAGGTTGGACGAGCCGGTGGCGTACCCGAGGACGACCATCGGCGTCAGGTAGGCCTGCGGGATGAGCGAGAAGCCCCAGTTCCACGACGAGCTGCTGTCGTTGCCGGACTCCGGCGTGGTGATCACCTGGAGGGCGTAGAAGGGGTTGCCGCTGCTCTCGAACTTCGCGCCGACGTCGGACGGGAAGAGGTAGCTGGCCTGCCCGTTGGCGGGAACCGTGACGGTGGTGCTCGTCGCGTTCGAGCGGGTCACGTTCACCGTGATGGCCGAGCTGCCGGGGTTGTAGAGGAACGCGCGGGTGACCCGGGCGCTGTTGTTGGTCGAGGTCACCGGCGAGAAGTAGGTGTCGGTCCAGCGCTCGGTCGGGGTGAGCTCGTAGAGCCGCCCCTCGAAGCCGGCGCCGACGTCGCCGGTGGCGAGGTACACGGCGATGGGCTTGTCGGCCGTGATGTCGTCGCCCACGTTAATGCCGCCGTCGACGAGGTGCAGGTCACCCTCGTCCAGGCTGACCGGTGCTTCCCCCGTGATGTTCACGGTGGTGCCGTCTTGCGCCGCAGCGACGATCAGGCCGGTGTACTCCCACGGCGAGGCCGTGGGGCTGCCCGAAGGGAACGGCGTGTTCTCGCCGACGGGGCTCTCGAAGGCGTAGCCGTAGCGGGACACCTCGGGCACCGCCGACGCGCCGGCGTGCACCGAGCCGGTCGAGTTCCCCCACCCGCCCATGGTCACGACGGTGGGCGAGGTCGAGACGATCTTGTCCCGGCCGTCGTAGTAGGGCTGACCCGACCCACCCGGGGTGATGTCACCGATGTTGGCGAGCACGATGACGTTGTCGAGGACCTGGACCTCCCCTTCACCCATGGTCGAGACCTCGGTCGTCGAGCTCGGGCTGCCGATCGGGTCGGCGTCGTAGCCGTCCTCCCAGTGGTCGATGGCCACGGTGTTGCCCGCGCGGGACGAGATGATCGAGCTGATGAGGCGCACGTCCTGTGCGGGCAGGCCCGGCTCCTCGCTGAGCAGCGTGTCGTAGAACTGCTGGGCGTCGAGAGGGAGGTAGTGCAACTGCTCCCCTGCCGCCGTCAGCTCCGGCGGCGCCGTCCAGGGCGCACGCGTCGGCGACGTGACCAGGGCCGCCCCCAGCACGGCCACCACCGCCAACGGTGCCAGCACGTGGCCCCACGAGAAGGGCCGCCGGCGGCCGCCCGCCGCCTTGCCCTTGAACTTGTCGAACTGCTCCGCCATGACGCGCATCGCCAAATGCTCCTGAGTGAGAGGTCCCGCATCTTTCGGTACGGCACCCCCCGAGATGAGGGGGACGCAGAGGAACCACTGACCGTTGGGTCAGTCGGCCTATGCGAGCGGGAACCCTCGACTCGCCTCGATCCGTGGTCGAGGGTTGGGCCGTCTCAGCGCAGGCGGCGCTGCAGGGCGAGACCGGCGGCGATGGCCAGCGCCGCGGCCCCCAGGAGCGGGGCCACGCGACCGGCACCGGTGCCCGGCAGGCGCTCGAGCAGCCCGCCGCCCGGGCCGTCTCCGGCGGCCGCGCCGTCGGCCCCCACCGCCGGCGGCGCCGGGGTCACCGACGTCGTCGGCCCCGGCGTCGTCGTCGTCGAGGTGCTGGAGGTCGTGCTGGTCGTGGTCGTGCTGGTCGTGGTCGTGCTGGTCGTCGTGCTGGTGGTGGTGGTGGAGCTGTCGACGGTGGCCGACGCCGTGGCGCTCGCTCGCACGGGCTCCGCCACCGCCTCGCCCCCGGCGCCCACCGGGGAGGCCGAGACCGCCACCTCGTTGACGATGTCGCTGTCCAGGGGCGGGCTCACGCAATCGATCGGCGGGCTGGTCGCGCCCGCTGGCAGCACGCCGGGGAGGACGCGGTCGCACGCCGGCACGGTGTCCGAGTGGACGGCGACCTGTCCGAGCGCGGCCTCGCCGGTGTTGGCGACCACGATGCGGAAGCTCGCGGTCTCCCGTGGTGGGACCACCGCCGTGTCGACGTAGTCCCCCGACCCTGGGTGGCGCACCTGCACCTGCACGCCCACGGCGGCCACCTGGAGCAGGGCGGTCTCGTGCACCTCCGAGCCCGGCACCGGCCCGAAGGCGGTGACGCCCCGGGCCACGCCGTCGATCACGAGGCCCTGGGCGCCGACGGTGACCGTGCACGTGAGCTCCCACACCTCTCCGACCTCGAGCACACCCGGCACGCCCACATCGCCCGCCACCAGTGCCGGCGGCGCATCGCACCCCGAACCCTCGACCTCTACTTCACTGATGTCCACGTCGCCCGCGTTGGCCACGGTGAAGCGGGCCGTCGTGGTCGCGCCCACCGCCAGCACCACCGGCACCCCATCGTTCGTCCCGGGGCTGCCCACCACGTCGTCGGCATCGAGATTGCTGCCGGTGAAGGGATCGAGGGCCTCGGTGAGCAGGGTGAGGGCGGGGCCCACGACGCTCACCGACGCCGATGCCTGTGCCTCCACCGGGTCGAGGCCCGGCAGGGGCTCGCCCACGGGATCGGCGGGTACGGCCCGCGCGGTGGTGCTGCTCACCACAGCACCCGTGACCCTCGACTCGAGGTAGAGGGTTGTGGTCTCCCCCGGATCCAGCCCGTCGAGGCTGCCGGAGAGGGCGACGAGGTCGGCCTCGGTGACGCCCAGTGCCGGGTCGTCCAGGGTCACGTCCGCGAGCCGGGTGTCGCCGGCATTGGTGACGTGGAAGCACCAGGTCACGGGGGCGTCGACCACGGTGGTGAGCGAGGGTCCCCCGACCCCGCAGGTCGCTCCCCCGTCGTGGCCGGCGTACACCTCGGTCGTCAGCCACAGGTCGGGTGCGACCTCGTCGACCACGGCCGAGTCGCTCGCCTCGGCCTCGGCGACGGGGAGCGGCGGTCCGGTGGGCGACAGGGCCGGCGCCGTCACGTAGACGGTGTTGACCACGTCGCCGCCGACCGTGGCCTCGTAGGAGAGGCCGACGGAGTCGCCCGGCTCGAGGCGGGCGAGGTCACCGGCCAGCGGGAGATCGAGGTCCGCCTCGTCCACCCCGAGGTCGGGATCGGCGACCGACACCGGCCCGACCGCCACCTCGCCGGTGTTGGTGACGAGGAAGCAGAAGGTGACCTGGTCCCCGCTGACGCCGACGACGACCTCGCCTCCGTCGTCGCAGCCGGCGCCGCTGTCGTGGCCGCGGTACACCGTCTTCTCCACCGACACCGTCGGGGTCGGCTCGGGCACCGGCGCCAGGGCGGCCCCGAGGTCGAGCGCCGGGTTCTGCGCGTTGAGCCCGGGCACCTGACCCCAGGCGGCGACGAGGCGGGTGCCGTCGACGGTGAACAGCTGGGCGCCGGTCATGTCGGCGTCGCCGGTGCCCTTGGTCCCCGTGGAGGCGCTCGGCGTGGAACAGACGGGCGCGCCCCCGTCCGCCACCACCCGGGGCACCAGCGCCGTCGCCGGGCAGGAGAAGTCGTAGCGGCGGCCCCCCGGCGCGACCGACCCACCGGTGCTCGGGTCCCCGTCGCGGTCCACGTAGACGGTCGTGGTCGCTGCCGCCGCGAACCACACGGGGTTGTAGTTGGCGGTGCCGTTGGCGGACCCCGGGCCGGAGGGGACGATCACGCTCGACGTGAGCTCGTCCTCGGGCACGAGGGGGACGCCCCAGTTGTAGGCGGCGCTCGAGTCGTTGGCCACCTCGGGGGTCGTGATGACGAGGAGGCCGGTGAAGGGCCGGCCAGGTGCGGAGAAGCGGGCGCCGACATCGCTGGACAGCAGGAACGAGCTCTGGCCGTGGGCCGGGATGCTCACGGTGCTGGTGGTGGCGTTCGACCGCTCGACAGTGACCGTCAGGGCGCTGCCCAACGGGTTGTAGAGGAACGCCCGCACCACCTCGTTGGAGTTGTTGGTGGACGTGACGGGGGTGACGTAGCGGTCGGACCACGAGGTGGTCGGCGCGAGGTCGAACAGCCGCCCTTCGTAGCCGGCGTCGACGTCGCCCGCCGCGAGGTACACCGCCACGGGTCGGTTGGTGATCACGGTGTCACCGAGGTGCAGGCCACCGTCGACGAGGTGGGCCTCGCCCTCGTCCAGTGTGACGGCCGGGCCACCCGCGACCGTGACCGTGGTGGCGTCCTGCGTCGCCACCACCACCAAGCCGGTGTACTCGAACGGCGACGCGGTGGGCGTGCCCGAAGGGAACGGGGCGTCCTCCCCGACCGGGAGGGTGAACGAGGTTCCCTGGTGAGCCACGTCGGGCACCGCGCTGGACCCGCCGTGCACCGCGCCGGTGGTGGCCGGCCACCCGCCGGCGGTCACCGAGACGGGCTGTGACGACACGACCTTGTCCCCGCCGTCGTGGTACGGCCGCCCGGCCCCCACCGGATCGAGCGAACCGATGAGGCCCAGGTCGACGGTGTCCGAGAGGTCGAGGACGCCGCCCGCGCCCAAGGTCGTGACCTCGGTGGTCGGACCCGGCGCCCCGAGGGGATCGACGTCGTAGCCGTCCTCCCAGTGGTCGACGGCCACGCGGGTCCCGGACCGGGGTGCGGCGGCCGCGGCGATCAGGCGGATGGGCTGCGACGGCACACCGGACTCCTCGCTCGAGAGGATCGTCCAGAGCTGGTCCGCTCGGTACGGGAGGTAGTGCACCTGGGGTTCGGGCGGGACGAGGCCCGGGGGCGCCCCGGGCGTGCGGTCGGCCTCCGAGGGCGGCAGGGTCGTCGTCGACGGGGCCGGCGCCGTCGGGGTCGGTGTCGGACCCACCGGGAGGGCACTGCCGGGGGCGGCGGCCGTCGCGAGCGCTACGCCCACCACGGCGAGGGACGCCCCGGAGGCCCACGCTCGCCCACCCCGCGTCCTGCTCCGCACGCGCGCTCCCCGGATCGCCCCGACCCCCTCGGCCGCACCCTAACCCTGGGGCCGGCGGGACGCGAGCACCCCCCGGTCGAGCGCAGCGGCCGCCGGAGCAGGACCGGTTCAGGCCCCGCTCAGGGCTGGTTGGCGGTGCCGAGGGCCTCGTCGGAGAGGGCCCGAAGGTCGGCGAAGGTGAGGCCGTCGCCGGACCAGAGACGCTCGAACACGGCGTCGGCCCGGTCGGTGAAGCCGTGGCGGTTGCGGAAGTGGTACAGGCGGCGCTGGCGCTGGTCGGCGTAGCGGTAGCCGAGCTGGTCGAGGCGGCCGGCGCTGTAGGTCTCCCAGGCGTTGGCCAATGCTGGGTCGAGGGGCTCGTCCAGCGGTGGCGCCCCGAAGGCCGGATCGAGGCGGTCCGACGCCTGGAGGAGCAGACGTCCGATCACGTTCTGGGCGCCGGCTGGCGAGAGCTGGCGGGGCCGCTTGGGATCCTCGAGGGCCCCGCTCTCGATGTTCAGGGTGACGGGGTCGAGCGAGGTGACGACGGCCCAGCCGAGGGGCGACCCCTCGTTGACGTCGAGGTGCACGTCGGCGTCGGCGTCGATGCCCACCTTGGGGAGCAGGTCCTCGGCGATGGCCGCGATCTCGTCGCGGTCGAAGCCGACCAGGGAGAAGGTGTCGGGCGTGACGATGACGGGCATGGGGGGGGGGTTCCGGTGTCGGCGGTCGGCGGTCGGCGGGGGCTCAGCCCGCGGCGACGTCGGCCGCGAGCGCCTCGGTGCGCGCCTGGGCCTCGCGCAGGGCCTCGTGGGCGTCTTCGGCGATCTCGTCGATCTCGGCGTCCTCGAAGCCGGCGAGCTCGCGGAAGCGCCGGGCCAGCTTGACCGGGCTCTCGTCGTCCTCGCCCCGGAAGCCACCGAGGGAGAACAACTTGTCCACCACACGCTGGAACTCGAGCGCGTTCTTGCGCCGCTCGGGGTCGTCGGCGGTCAGGCGGCGCAGCCAGTCGGATCCCATCTTCACGTGGGTGACCTCGTCGGCGAGCATCCAGTCCTCGCAGAACTCGAGGACGGGGTCGCCGGCGGCGTCGCCGAAGTCGCGCATGGTGTTGAACACGTCGATGGCGAGGCCCTCGAGGGCCCGGTTCACGCCGGTGAGGCGCAGGACCGGGTCGGGGTTGCAGGCCGCCTCGTAGAGGAAGGTGCCCTCCGAGAACTCGCCGATCTCGGTGCCCATCCAGTCGCTGAGCTTCACCGAGATCTCGCAGTGACGGGCCTCGTCCCAGCACTGACGAGCCATGTCCAGCTTGAGGGCGAACGGCGCCTCGTCCCGGCCGTCGCCGGTCTCGAAGTCCCAGCACGTGCGGCCGGCGCCCTCGAGGGCCTGGATCTCGCCCACGAAGATGCCGTGCATCAGCGACCGGGCCGCGTCCGACGCGTCGGGGCGCTTGGGGGTGAGCTTGGCCTGGGTGCGCATGGCCGTGTTCTTGATGGAGCGCGGGTCGTTGATGCGATCCGTGAGGGGCACGCGGACGAAGCGCTCGTCGCGGGCCAGGTCCTCGACGGGGAGTGTCTTCCTCATGAGGGCACCTGCTCGCTTTCGTTCTCGATGGGGGCCAGGACGGGGGTCCCGATGGAGCCGGGCCCGGCGATGCCGCCGGCGGCCAGCAGCAGCTTCTCGAGCTCGGCCTGGCGATCGGCCGCCCGCTGCACTTCCTCGGGGGTCTCGATGAGCGACTGGATGAGCATCTCGCCGTCACGCCAGTCCTCGAACTCGTCGGCGAGGGCGAACTTCAGCGAACGAACGGTCGGCGCGTCGGTGATCGTGCTCGTGTTGTTGAGGTGGTACGTGTAGGCCGCGATCTTGTGGGGGATGAGCACCCGGTAGACGCCCACCAGCTTCTCGATGGTCAGCTCGGGGGCCTCGGGCTCGGTCATGGCGTCCACGAAGGCCACGAGCTCGTCGTTGGGCGGCACGTTGAGGCGCTCCTGGTTCATCTCCCGCAGCTCGGGCAGACGCTTGTGCCAGAGCTCGGCGTGCCAGGCGTGGTGGTAGGTGTGGGTGCCGAGGCGGAGCTTCACGTCGAGCTCGGGCACCGTGGCGACCCAGCCGCCCAGCACCTCGAACGTGCGCATCTCGATCCACTTGTAGTGGCCGACGCGCTTGGCGCTCTCCTCGACCGTGAAGGCGCCCGGGAGCTCCCGGCGGTCCCACGGCGTGAACGCGGCCCGGGGCCGCTTCGGATCTGCCACTCGTCCCCCTGACGTGCGCGAAACGATCTCCCCGCAGCTTAGGGGGTCGGCGTCGGACCTTGTTGACCGGGCGGTCAAGTTCCGCGGGCGGGCCCTGTGTGTGGCGCTGGTGCGGATCGGTGGCCGTCGCCACGGTGTCGGCGCCGCCTCGGGTCCGGGCGGCGCGGAGGCCGGCCGTCAGGTCCCCAGCAGCGCGTCGAGGTCGGCGAGGGCCTCGTCGGGGTCGTCGACGAGGAGGGCCTGGAGGCCGGCGGCCTGCGCCCCGGCGACGTTGCCCGGGTGGTCGTCGAGGAAGACGGCGCGGGCGGGGTCGACCCCGCCGAGCTGCTCGAGGGCGAGGTGGAAGATGGCGGGGTTGGGCTTGCGCAGGCCGACCGCGGACGAGTCGATCACCACATCGAAGAGCTCGTCGAGCGGCACCTTGGCACGCCACTGCTCGCCGGCCTCACGGATGTTGTTGGTGATGAGGGCGGTTCGGTAGCCGGCCGCTCGCAAGGCCCGGATGCGGTCGACGATCTGGTCGTACACCGGCAGATCGGCCATCAGCGTGCGCAGCCGGTCGAAGTCGAGGGCGAGACCAGCGGCGTCGGCCCGGGCCTGCACGTCGGCGACGTAGGCCATCAGCTCGATCTCGCCACGCTCGAGCTGGTGCATCGGGTGGTCGGTGTCCCGGTCGTAGGGGCCGAGCATGAACTCGAGCACCTCGTCGTGACTGAGCCCGTCCTTGTCCCCGATGCCCCCGATGGCCGCCCACGGCGACCCCGTCAGCACCCCGGTGAAGTCGAACAGCACCGCCTCGACCACTCGCTCGTCGCCCACGTCGGCAGCCTCGCCCCCGCGCCCGGCCCCCGGCAACTCGGCCGTGGGCTCGGACTGCCGGTCGGGACCTCGCGGCGGGTTCGGCCGGGCGTGAGCCGCGGGCCGGTCGCCGACCTGCGACGAGCGTGCAGACGTTCACCGCAGCGTCGCCGGGCGGCCACCGCACGCAGGGTCGGCGGTCACCGGGCCTTCCTAGGTTGCGCGCATCCGACAGCCCTGAGGAGGGTCCATGCGCAGCACCGTCCGTCGATCCGCATCCATCACCGCGGTGGCCCTGGCCGCCGGGCTGGTGATCGGCGCCGCCCCGAGCCCGGCCGGGGCGGGCGCCCGGGCCCCCGTGGTCGACTTCGATCCGGTGACCCGTTACACGGTCTCGGGCGCGGTGGCCGAGATCGTCGCCGCCACCCCCGACGGCGGGACGCTCGTCTACACCGACTCCGAGACCGCCGAGATCGGCTTCGTGGACATCACGGACCCGGCGCTGCCGACCGAGCTCGGCACCCTCGCCATGGGCGGGTCCCCCACCTCGGTGGCCGTGACCCCGGACGGCGACTTCGCGCTCGTCGCCGTCTCCAACACGAACGAGCTCGTCGTGGTCGACGTGGCCACCCGCACCGCCGTGCACTCGATCGCCCTCGGCGGCCAGCCCGACGCCGTGGTCGTGAACAAGAGCGGCCGCTACGCCGCCATCGCCATCGAGAACGAGCGCAACGAGGACGTCGACGGCGGCGCCATGCCCCAGGACCCTGCGGGCCTGCTCACCATCGTCGACCTCGTCGGCGACCCGGACGAGTGGACCACCCGTGACGTCGCCCTCACCGGCATCGCCGACCGCTTCCCCACCGACCCCGAGCCGGAGTTCATCGACATCCGGGCCGGCATCGCCGCGGTGACCCTCCAGGAGAACAACCACATCGTGCTCGTGCGCCTGTCGAGCGGCGCGATCGTCGCCGACTTCTCTGCCGGTACCACCACGCACGCCGCCGACCTGACCGACAACGCCACCGTGAGCTTCACCGAGACCCTCACCGACGCCCGCCGCGAGCCGGACGGCATCGCCTGGACACCACTGGGTCGGCTGACCACGGCGAACGAGGGCGACTACGACGTCGACCTCACCCCTGGCCAATTCGTGGGCGGACGCAACTTCACGGTGTTCGGTCGTGGCGGCGGCGTCCGCTGGGAGCGCGGCGCCAACCTGGAGCGCAAGGCCAACCTGGCCGGGCTCTACCCGGACAGCCGCTCGGACGCCAAGGGCGTCGAGCCCGAGGGGGTCGAGGTGGCCCGCTTCGGCGGCCGGACCTTCGCCTTCATCGGCGCCGAGCGGGGCGACTTCGTGGCCGTCTACCGCCTGGTCGGCCCCGAGGAGGCACCCCTCTTCGTGGAGATCCTGCCGACCGGCGCCCGGCCCGAGGGCCTGCTCGCCATCCCGGCCCGTGGCCTGTTCGTCTCGGCCAACGAGGACGACGGCACCATCGACGTCTTCGCCGCCGACACCTGATCACCCCACCTCGCCCCCCGGCGCCGGGCATCCCCCCTTCTCGGCGCCGGGGCGGCGGCCCCGTGCCGACTGAGCCCCCGACGCACAGCCGCGACTCACGGCGCCACTGGGACAGTCGCCACGAACACCAGCGAGACGCCACGAGACCGCGGCCGCATGGGTGATCGCGAGGGGTGCAGACGCCTTCGATGAGCTCGGCAGTACCGACGGCCAGGCGCAGACGGCGAGAGCTCCTCGGTTCGCTCCCGACCGGGCCCGCGGGTCGATTCTGGCTCGGCTCGGGTCGCTCCCAGGCGGTAGCGGGACACCGGCCGGCTCAGGCCCGGCACGCGATCGGGACGTAGACCCCGCTTCGGTCGCGTCGCCGCCCGCGCTCAGGCGGCGTGGGATTCGGGCGGGTCACCGGGCGGTCCACTGCCCTCGGGCACACCGCCGTCGCGGTCGGGTTGCCACCACTGCTCGGCAGGCGGGAGCAGGGCGCGCTTGCCGGTCCCGGGTTCGAGCTGCCAGCCGTCGTAGGTCTTGAGGCGGTGGTCGTGCGGGCAGAGCCAGTCGAGGTTGGCGAGCTCGGTGACCTTGATCTTGGCCCAGTCGACGCGGTGGTCGACCTGGAGGTGCGCAGTGGCGTTGCACCCGCGGCGGCTGCAGCCGATGTTGAGGAGGTCGAGCACGACCTGTTGGCGGGCGGACGCTTGGCGGCCGAAATGGGTGACGTTGAAGGCGTCGACGCCGTTGGTCACGACGAGGTCGATGGCGGCTTGGGGGAGGAACTCGAGGAGGTCGGCGACGGGAATGGGGCCGAGGCCGGCGACGTCGCACAGCTCACCGGGTTGGGTGGCCCCGCGGCGCACGGCGCTGATGTCGGCCCGGAGGATGAGGCGCACCTGCGGCGGGCGGCCCGCCTTGGCCGGCTTCTGGCCTGAGGCCGCCGGCGAAGGGGCAGGGGCTGGCGTCGGCGCGGAAGGCGCGGAGGGCGCGGAGGGCGCCGCACCCCCGGTCCCGTTGGGGTTGATGGGCGGGTCGGGCTCAGGCGCAGCGGCGTCGCCGGCACCTTCGGACGCCGCGGGTGTGTCGGCGAGCCCGAGGAGCGCTGCGAGGGCGTCGTAGGCGTAGGCGTCGGCCCGTTCGCGGCGGCCTTCCGCGCGGGCCCGGGCGAACTCGGCGTCCAAGTAGGGCTTGAGGTGGGCTTGGAGGCGCACGACGAACTCGGCCGGCCCGGTGAAGCGGCCCCACCCTTCACCGGTGGCCGACGTGCCGGTGCGGAACGAACGGTTGCGATGGGCGGCCTTGCGGCGGGCCTCGTCGTCGCCGAGCGCGGCGGCCTTGCGGGACTTCGACTGGCGGGACAGCTCACCGAGCGACCCTTGACGGGCGGTGTCGAGCAGCTCTTGTTCGGCCGAGGGATCCGCGGCGGCGCCATCGGCCACGGCCTTGGCCTGATCGGACGACAGCTCGCCGTTGCGAACGGCGTCTTGTGCGTCGGGCAGCTCGCGCAACCGCTTCGAGCATGCGAGGTCGGCCTCGGCATCGCGCGTGGACTGGCCGGTCTGCTTGGCCAGCCACTCGGCGGCGGAGCGCTCACCGGACTGGCCGAACAGCGAGGCGTTGTCGACCCGCCGGGCGAGCAGGAGGCGCAGCCCGGCGGCCGCCTTCTCGATGGCCGCCAGCAGCTCGATGGCCCGAGCGGCCTGGTCGACCGTGAGGGTGTCCGGATCGAGGGTGCGGGCCACGGCGGCGAGGTGCGCCTTGATGGCTCGAAGGATCCGGAACATGTGTTCGATGATATCCGGCGACATATGATGTTTCAACTGATACCAATGGTTTTTCAGTTATTTCACACTCACTGCGCCGGTGGTGGTCACGGGATCGCCCCAGAGCCCTCCTGTACGCCCAGGTGGGCCGACGGTCGCCCCATCCGGATCCCCGACCGCACGTCTCCACCAGGTGGCACCTTGGGCGATACGCGTTGGCGCTCAATCGAGCAGCATTGGCTCATGACGTCGAATGGGGCGCTGACTCGTACGTCCATCAAGCGAGGCATCTCACTCGAACAGGCGGCCGAGGGGCTGCGCGCCGTGGTGATGGAGGGCGAAAGGGTGGCCAACGGCGCCGCCGGTCGCGGGCTCACCGAGCTCCGGAACGACTACCTGCGAGTCAAAGGACAAGAGGCCTGAGACGGTCCGACAGGACCGGGAGCCATGGCTCGGTCCCGGTCGGAGTTGAAGGAGCCGACCGACCCAGATCGGGCGAGCGCGCGGGTCCTGAGGACGGCCGCGCCACCGCCGGCGGACCGCCCGCCGCCTAGAACAGGCGGTAGGAGATGTTGCGGGCGGTCGTCGTCGGGGCGAGGCCGGCGGCGTCGAGCAGGGTGGGGGCGAGCAAGGCAGAGACGCTCGCTGCTGTCCCGTTCGTGGCGATGCCGGCGCAGCCGGTGCCCGCACACGTCGGGCCGACCGTGACGGTGAGGGTCTTGCGGTCTCCGCTGAGCGCCAGGGGCGACGCCGCGAACGACGCCGAGGAGTTGTTCGTCGAGAGGTAGTTGTTCGAGCCGGTCGAGCGGGCCCCGTTGAAGAGCCCGGCAATCGTGATCGTGTCCGAGCCGCCGCCGTTGGGGTCGGTCATCGTCACCGTGGTCGACGCCGCCGGGGTGACCGCCGCGCCGAGGGCCTCGCTCATCAGCAC
Organism: Acidimicrobiales bacterium; assembly: GCA_016794585.1. Lineage (NCBI taxonomy): Bacteria > Bacillati > Actinomycetota > Acidimicrobiia > Acidimicrobiales > Acidimicrobiales bacterium. The sequence continues at coordinate 173,432 of JAEUJM010000015.1, read as the reverse complement.
GGAGAGCGTGTCGCCCGGCTGGATGCGACCGACGATCGACCCACCGGTTCCGGAGAGCCCCACGGGAACCGGCCGGGCGCCGTCGGCGGGCGCCCGGGCCGCGAACGAGCTCTGGTTGCCGGCGGCGTCGCGCACACCGGTGGCCGCCGGCGCCAGTGCGACGGTGAACGCGCCGACTGCGGTGTCGGCCGGGCCGTTCGGGCTGCCGAGCGTCAGCCGCATGGTCGAGCCGCTGCGGGAGGCTCCGGTGAGCACGCTCCCGGAGGGGACGCCGACCAACGTCCACGGGGTGGTACCGGCGCTGTAGGCCGACAGGGTCTCCGAGAACACGACGTTGACGCGGTCCACGATGCCGTTGTTGCCGGCGGCGTCGAGCATCGTCATGGTCACCACCGCGGGTGCGGCGGCGTCGGTGACGGCCGTCGCCGTGTAGCTGGCCTGGTTGCCCGAGGGGTCGACGGCGCCGGCGGCATTGGCCGCGAGCGCGATGGTCCACGACCCGACCGCGGTGGTGAAGGTGGTGCCCTCGTTCAGGTTCAGCGTGGCGGTCGAGCCCCCGACCGAGACCGATCCGATGCCGGTGCCGGTCGGGGCACTCACCATGGTCCATGGCACGGTGCTCGGCGAGTAGGCGCCGAGCGGCTCGCTGAAGACCACGTCGACCCGGTCGAACTTGCCGTTGGCGTTCGCGTCGAAGCCCCGCTGCGAGACCCGCACGGGGCGGGCACCGTCGAGCGGCGTGCGAGCCGAGAACGACGTCAGGTTGCCGGCCGTGTCACGGATGCCGGTCGCCGAGGGGGCCAGGCCCAAGGTGAACGAGCCGACCGCGGTGTTGACCGCGCCGGCGCCCTCGGTGAGGTTCAGGGTGGTCGCGGTCGAGCCTGTCGTGGCCGTCACCGACGAGAGGCTGCCCGCCGACGGGATGTCGACCAGGGTCCACGGCGTGTTGCCGGCCGAGTAGGCGGCGATCGGCTCGGACCAGGTCAGCGCCACCCGGTCCACCCGGCCGTCGACGTCGGCGTCCTGCATGATCGGGCTGTTGACCGGCGCGGGCGCGGCCCGGTCGGCCGGCGCGGTGGCGCTGAAGGACGAGCGATGCCCGTTGGCGTCACGGACGCCGCCGCTCGTCGCGGCCAGCGCCACCGTGAAGGAGCCGACGGACGTGCTGGCTGCCCCTGGCCCTTCGGCCAGGGTCAGGGTGGCGGCGTTGCCCGCCACCGACACCGACGAGAGCGTGGCGCCGGACGGGGCGTTGGCGACGGTCCAGCCCGTCGTACCGGCGGTGTACGGCGTGGCCAGGGTCTCCGAGAAGGTGGCCACCACCTGGTCGACCTTGCCGTTCTTGTTCCCGTCGAACATCTGGAGCGTCGACAACGTCGGCGGATCGACGATGGTGATCGCGGCGCTTGCCACGCTGCCGCCCGAGCCGACCACGAACACGCTGTGGGGGGAGTCGTTCGTGCCCGCGGGGACGGTCACCGCGATCGAGCCGTTCCCGCCCGACCCGGCAGTGGCGGGGGCGCCCGAGAGCACGGTGCCGCTCGGGCTGTCGAGGCGGTAGGTGATCGGCTCGTTCGCGAGGAAGTTGCCGAGCGTCCCGTTCAGGACGACCGGCAGGCTCGCGATGGGGATGGTGGTCGACGAGGAGAACGTGAGCGACGGGTCGCCGACGGTCACCGGCGCGCCGAACGGGCTCTCCTCGCCGTTCCAGCCGGCCTGGAGGGGAGTGATCGTGTAGCGCCAGATCCCGGGGGGGACGCTGGTCTCGACGCAGCTGAGCGCGGTGATCATCGTCGTGCAGGTGGTGGTCATCGTGGCCGGCGTCGTGCCGGTGGAGGGGTAGCGCTGGAGCCGGTATCCCTGGACGGGGGCCCCGCTGGTCAGCGTGGCCTGGTCCCAGCTGACCGTGACATCCCGGCCCGTCGCCACTGCGAAGGGGATGTCCCCTGCGGGGAGGGTGTCGGCGTCGACGCGGCCGCTGCCGCTGGCGTCGGCCACCCACTGCGCCCAGGACTGCTGCGGGACCGTCGCCATGGCCATCAGCCACGCCAGGACGACGACGGCGACCGCCCGCCCGACTCGACGCTGGCGGCGAGTCGATCGCCTCGCCGCGCGGGCCCGCCGGTGCCGTGCCCGGGGCGGTTCCTGGTCGCCGGCGGGCGAGAGCAGCGAGACGAGCGGATCGGTGAACACGGGGTGCTCTCAGGGTCGACCGACGCCGCGGCGGGCGCCGGGAACGGCGAACGCCGCCACCGAGACCGCTCCGGAGAGCGGCGATCGGTGGCGGCGTCCGTACGTGCCCATGGAAGGCGTCAGCCGAGCGGGACCGGAGCGGGGGATGCCGCTCCGGCCGAGCTCAGATCAGTCCTGCGAGCCCGTGAGGGTCAGGGCGATGGAGAACGTCACGCCCTGGCAACCGTCGGGAGCGCCGGAGTCCATCGAGACGACGTTGGCGATGGACTGCGCACTGCTGGTGGCGTTGGCGCCGACCGAGAGCGACAGACCGGTCGCCGAGGAGGCCGTCACGTTGGTCGAGGGGCAGGCCCCAGGGTTCGACGAGGTGATGGCACCCGGCGTCATGGAGTCGAAGGTCACGTCGTAGGGGTTGGTGTTGGTGAGCGTGAAGTGGACGTCACCGTCGTTGAAGCCGGGGTACAGGTCGGCCGTCCCGGTCGTGGCGTTGACGGTGATCGTCTGGGCGGTGAGGGCGCGTGCGTTGCCGCTACCCGTGCCGTTGGCCGTCCAAAGGGCGACCGCCAGGCCCGCGGTCAACATCACCGTGAGTGCGATGACCAGGGCGGCCACCTTGTTGCGGGTGCGAACTCGCATCGTGCTGGACCTTCCTTCGAGGGAGTCAGGGGCGCCGACGGGTGCCGGCGTGTAACCAATCGGCCCGGGGACTGGTGCAAATGAGCCAATCGCTGACCAATGAGTCAGTGGACCCATTGGTTGCACTGACTTCCGGGTCAGCGAGGTGCTGCAATCGGCGCCTGGTTGGGCCTTTCGACCCAGGCCGCCCCCTGGTTTGGGGGTCAGTCGGTCCGCCGACCGGTCGATACACACCTGTCACACTGAGGCCCTGGCGGGCAGGACACCGACGAATGCAACCAGCCTGGGAGGCCGACCTTGCCCGCATCCCCTGACCGTTCCGGGGCGGAGACACGCCGCGCCATCATCGACACCGCGGCGCGGGTCTTCCGCAACAAGGGCTACGAGACCGCCACCCTCGGCGAGATCGCCGAGGAGCTCGGCATCACCCGCTCCGCGGTGCTGCACCACTTCGAGTCCAAGGAGGCCCTCCTCGCCGAGGTGCTGATCCCCCTCGTCGCGGCGATGGACGGGCTGCTCGATCGTCGGGAGGCCGCCGGACGGCTCACGCCCCGCACCCGCCGCCCCTTCCTGGTCGAGCTCGTCGACATCATCTGCGACCACCCGGACGCGGCGGCCATCGCCGCCTTCGACGCCAGCATCCGCCATCGCATGGACGCCGGGCACCAGATCGACCAGCGCGGCGCTCGCTTCGCCCGTCTCGCCACCGTGAACCAGGACGACCCGCAGGCGGCCACCCGGGCGTTCTGCGCCCTCGGGGCCATGCTGCGGCCGGTCTACACGCCGCCCGGGATCGTCGACTTCGACGATCCCGCCGTGCGCCAGACCATCGTCGACTGCGCGATGGCGGTCTACAGCACGGCGCCGAAGGCGAACCACCGCGGTGCGAAGCCGGCGCTGGTGGCGCCGGCGGCGACTTCCTAGCGGCGGTCGCGCCTCGCCGGACGGCGCCTGCCTGCGGCGCGGGTAGGTTGCCGCAATGGGCGCTCCCCCGTCACCGCGGGTCCCGGGCCTCGAGCACCGCCTCGTGCGCCACGACGACGAGACGCTCCCCTGGTTCGCCGTGCGCAGCCAACGCAACGCGGACGGCTCCGAGTCCCACGTCTGGGAGCGGTGGGTGGCCTTCTCGGTCGACCCGCTGTACCTGGCCCTGCAGGCCCGATGGGATCCCGGCATGATCGTGCGCCGCCACGGCCACCACAGCCCGCACACCCTGCAGGTGCTGGCCGGCTCGTTCAGCTGCGACGGCGTCGAGCTGGGTCCCGGCGACCACCTCGAGCTGCCCCTCGGGGCCTCCTTCGGCCCCTTCGTGGCCGGCCCCGACGGCGTCGAGCTCTACGAGGTGATGCTGGGCGACCCCCGCTCGTGGAGCGACGAGCCCGAGGCCCTCGCCGCGGTGCTCGCCGAGCACGGCGTCACCGTCCTGCCCGACCCGCCCATCGAGCTGCCCGCCGGTCTCGAGGACCTGCGTGCGGTCTTCAGCGCCAAACCTGAGCAAGGATGAACCCCATGACCGGTGACGTTCCCACCCCCGCCGAGGCCGACCTCCCGCTCATCATCTCCGTCGACGACCACGTGATGGAGCCCAAGGACCTCTGGCAGCGCGAGCTGCCCGCGTCGATGCGCGACCGGGGCCCGAAGGTGGTCACCGAGCGGGTCAAGCTCGAGTTCGTGGGTGGCCACTACGGGTTCTCCCGCGACGTCCCCGACGGCGACTGGTGCGACCTCTGGCTCTTCGACGACCTGGTGACCCCCACCGGCCTGCTCCATGCGCCCGCCGGCATGCCCCGCGACGAGCAGCGCAACGTCCCCGCCACCTACGACGACTTCCGCCCCGGCACCTACGACCAGACCGAGCGGCTGGCCGACATGGACCTCAACCACGTCGAGGCCGCCATCAACTACCCGAACATCTTCCCCCGCTTCGCCGGCCAGGGCTTCCTCGAGCGCGAGGACAAGGACCTCGCCCTCGCCTGCCTGCGCATCTACAACGACTGGATGATCGACGAGTGGTGCGGCGGTGCCGGCAAGGGTCGCCTCATCCCGCTCACCCTCGTCCCCCTGTGGGACCCGCAGCTCGCCGCGGACGAGCTCCGCCGCTGCGCCGCCAAGGGCAGCCACGCCATCGCCTTCAGCGAGAACCCGTCCAAGCTCGGGGTCCCCTCCATGTACACCGGCGAGTGGGACGTCCTGTGGGCCGCCGCCGAGGACACCGACACCACCGTGTCGATGCACATCGGCTCGTCCTCGTCGATGCCGTCCACCTCACCGGACGCCCCCCTCGCCACCTCCATGTCCCTCTACGCCCAGAACGCCCAGGGCTCGCTGGCCGACTGGGTCTTCTCCGGCACCCTCGAGCGCTTCAGCGACCTCAAGATCGCGTACGCCGAGAGCCAGGTGGGTTGGATGCCGTTCCAGCTCGAGCGCATGGACGCGGTCTGGGCCGACGGCCGCGGCGGCGTGGGCGGGCCGGTCCTGCCCAGCGAGCAGGTGAAGGGCCGGGTCTACGGCTGCGTGTTCGACGACCTGCACGGGCTCAAGTGCCGTGACGACGTCGGCGTCGACATGATCCTGTTCGAGACCGACTACCCGCACTCCGACGGCACCTTCCCGCACTCCCGCAAGGTGGCCCACGAGCTCTTCGTGGCCGCGGGCATGGACGCCGACGAGTGCCGCAAGGTGCTGCGCACCAACGCCATCGCCGCCTACGGCCTGGACCGCTTCGGCCTCACTGACTGAGCGTCGCCTACTCAGGCGACGGCGACACCCGGAGCACGAGGAGGGCGATGTCGTCCTCGCGCTGTTCCAAGGGCAGGATCCCGGCCAGGGCCAGGTGGATCTGGTCGGCGATGTCCTGGGCGCCGGCGGCGCCGCGGGCGCTCGCCGCCACGAGGTCGAGCACCTCGGACTCCGCGAGGTCGTGGGGCGGGGCCACGTCGGACACCCCGTCGGTGTAGAGCACGAGGGTGTCCCCGGGGGCCAGCTCGAGGGGGACCGGGTTGATGCGCACCTTCTCGAACACCCCGACGAGGGTGCCCGGTTCACCCACGAACGACGCCTCGCCGTCGGCTCGCACGAGGACGGGCAGCGGGTGACCGGCGGACGCCACCTCGACCGAGAAGCCCCCGTCGGTGCGGCGCACCCCCAGGTAGGCGGCGGTGAGGAACCCGTCGGTGCCCGCCTCGTGCATGGCCCGGTTGAGCCACCCGAAGATGGCGCCCGGGTCGTCGCCCCGCCACGCCGACTGCCGGATGCTGTGGCGGGCCATGCTCGTGACCGCCGCGGCGGTCGGGCCGGTGCCGCACACGTCGCCCACGACCGCCCCCCAACCCTCCTCGCTGGTGGGGAACAGGTCGTAGAAGTCGCCCCCGACCTCGGTCCCCTCACCCACCGCCCAATAGCGCACGGCCGCATCGATGCCGGGGATGTCCGGTAGACGGTCGGGCAGCAGGCTCTGCTGGAGCGTCGTCGCGATCACGTGCTGCTGCTCGGCCAGCCGGCGGTTCTCGATGGCAGAGGCCACCCGGCTGGCCAGGGCCTCGGCGAGCGCGAGATCGTCCTGCGTGTAGCGGCGCCGGGAACCCGTCATGACGAACTGCAGCGCGCCGATCACCCGGCCCCGCTTGACCAGCGGCACCCCGAGCGCGCTGCGCAGGGCGAGCTGAGCGACGAGGCGGCGTTCGTCGTCGCTCGCGTCGAACGTGTCGAGGACCTCATCGTCGATGTCGGGGAAGAACTGCGGCGCGCCGGTCCGGATGACGGCCGGCACGCCGACCTCGGCGTCCGGGTCGTACGGATAGCGGTCGGCCAGATCCTGGGCGAAGGCCACCATGTCGGGGTCCACGTGGTGGGTCGCGACCTCGGGCACCTTGGCGGTCGCGTCGGTCAGCACGTGGATCGAGCACCAGTCGGCCAGGCGCGGCACGACCGCCCGTACGACGCCCGCCATGATCTCCTGGGTCGTGGCGGCGAGGCCGATGGCCTCGTTCACGCCGGCCAGCAGCTCGAGACGCTCCCGATGGACCCGTTCCTGGGCGGCAGCCGCCTCCTGTTCGAGGCGGCGCTCGGCAACCGGCGTGTTGTCCCGACTGCAGCCGATGGCCCCGGTGACGGTCCCGTCGGGGCCGAAGGTCGGCCGACCGGCGCCGGCGATCCACCGCTCGGTGCCGTCGGCGAGCACGACGCGGTGCTCCACCCGGTAGCCCTCCCCGGTGCGCATGGCCTCGTCCACCGCCGCCAGCGTGACGGGCCGGTCGTCCGGGTGGAGGGCGCCGACGTAGGACTCGAAGGTGCCGTCGAAGGTCCCCGGCTCGAAGCCGAAAAGCTCCTCCATGCGCTCGTCCCAGACCACCGTTCCGGTGGCGCGGTCCCACCGGAACGTGCCGAGGCCGGCCGCGTCCAGGGCCAGCCGGAGATGCTCGGCGAGGTCGTGGACGTCCTGATCGGGGCGGCGGGTGCTGGGCAAACGGTTCTCAGCACTCATCGCAGCCTCGGCAGTCGGCGCCTCCCGTGTCGGCCCGGGGAGCGGAGGACCCCAAGCGTATCTCCGCTGGTTGACAACATGTCGTTGCTTGTCTGTATGTCACCAATCGGTCACAGCGCATGGGCTCCCCCTACCCCGGCAGACCCGGATCGGCCCGGACACGACGCCGTCCACCGCTTCCCCGAGCGACCGCGCAGCTCATGACGGGCACTCGACGGGCGCCTCGGGTGAGCCGGGGACCGGCCCGCCCGCCGGCGGCTCGGGGTGGGAGACGAGGTAGCACGAGACGAGCTGTGCCAAGGCCTGCTGACCGCTGCGGCTCGGATGGAAGGATCCGTCGCCCCCGATGGGCTTGACCGAGTTGGTGAACTGGCCGGCGTCGCCGCACGGCTCGTGACCGTCCCAGAGCTCGACCGGCGAGAGGAACTCGAGTCCCGCGGACACGGCCCTGCGGTGGATGAGGTCGTTGAACCGGTCCGTGTGGGCCCGCACCGCCTCGCGCTCGTCTTCGCCGACGCGGCGCAGCACGCTGACGCAGTCGTTCGGCACGGATCCCGCCGAGCCGCCCGGAAACAGGTACGGGTACCCGATGACGACGATCCGGGCTCGCGGGTACTCGGCGCGGAGACGCCGGAACAGCACTCGGTGCGCCCGCGAGACACGGTCCATCGTCTCGGTGATCCAGGAACCCAGCGGCTGCGGCTCGGGATAGCGGATGAAGCGGCCGCCGCCGGTGATGCCGTGGCCGAACGTGTCCTGCATGCAGTGCGAGTGGATGATGCAGAAGGTCACCATCTCGGCGAACTGCATGTCGTTGCCGCCGATGGTCACGGTGACGAGGCCGGCCTCCGGGTGGACCTCGCCGTCCGCCTGCGGCGCCACGAAGGTCTCGGCATCGGCCCCCGGCTGGGTGTGGCCGCGGTGGAGATCGGCGATGACCGCCCCCGAACAGGCGGTGAACACCTGCGGCGGCTGCGGCTCGGCGAAGCGCAGCAACCGGGGATAGCCCCGGGAGGAGCGGTGGCACCGGTTGGACCCGTCGGCGGCGACCTTGGCCGTCCAGCGGTCGAACGGCGGCAGGCCCTCGCCGGCCGAGTAGGAGTCCCCGAACGCGAAGTACACCCCGTCGATGCCCTCGATCACCGGGATCTCGGCCTCGAAGCGGTCGAGGCGCTCGTTGCGCCACACCGCCCCGCCGGCGAAGAACAGGGCGGCGGCGAGCACGCCGACGCCGATGCCTCCGGTCAGCGGGACGAGGGCGTCCCACCGACCGGGCGTCGCGGGACCGCCGGCGTCGACCCGCCACACCCACCGGATCAGGTAACCGGCCTCGAAGCCGGCGCCCAGCACCAGCCCGAGGGCGACCCCCCATCGGTACGCCGAGGCCTGGCCCCCGGTGAGCTCGGCGAGGATCCGACCGTCCAACTCGTGCACGCCCAACGACGCGAGGCCGGCCACGGCGACCACCGCGACGGCCACGACACGGCGCCACGGCGTCACCACCCGCCAGAGCCCGAGCTCGAACCCCCAACGGACGAGGAGCGCGGCCAGCGTGGCGTGGACCAGCGCACCGAGGGCCACCCCCGCCCACACGACCGAGGCGCTGGCTTCGAAGGGCGCCACGGCGAACGCGATGGCGAAGACCAGTGCGACACCCATCACCCAACCGGCGCCCAGCACGACGGCCGATCGGGCCTGGGGTGACAGCCGGAACCGCTGCCTGTCCATGGCGAGACCTCCCCCCGTCGGCTCGGCCCGGAGCGTACCCCGCGTCCCCGCGACGCTCCCGGGGAGCGGGACGAGCAGGACGAGCAGGACGGAGCAGGTAGACACGGGCCCGTGGAACCACCGGTCGGTCGCGACGAGGACACCACCGCCCGCAACCGGGACGTGTGGGCGGCCGTGAACGCCGACGTCACCGACCCGGGGGCGGCGGCGCTGTGGGCGCACGACTCGATCAGCTGGGGCCTGTTCCGCATCCCCGAGGCGACGCTCGGGCTCCTCGGCGACCTGGAGGGGCTCACCATCGCCGAGTTGGGCTGCGGCACCGCCTACCTCTCGGCGTGGCTGGCGCGTGCCGGAGCCCACCCCGTCGCGGTCGACCTGAGCCGCCACCAGTTGGCGACCGCCGCCCGGTGCCAGCGCGACCATCGCCTGGTCTTCCCCCTGGTCGAGGCGGACGCCGCCGTCGTGCCCCTACGCAGCGGGGCCTTCGACCTGGTCATCAGCGAGTACGGCGCCGCCCCCTGGTGTGCGCCCTCCGCCTGGGTGGGCGAAGCGGCCCGGCTGCTGCGCCCCGGTGGCCGCCTGGTCTTCCTCACCAACAGCGTGCTCGCCGCGCTCTGCGTCCCCGAGGACGAGGGCTACGCCACGGACCGGCTCCAGCGACCGCAGCGGGCGCTGTCCCCCGTCACCTGGCCCGGCGGCGGCACCGAGCACCACCCGGGCCACGGCGAGTGGATCCGCGTGCTCGTCGCCGCCGGCCTCGTGGTCGACGCCCTCCACGAGCTCCACCCACCCGCCGGCGCCGCCACCCACGCGGAGTACGAGATCGTCACCGCCGAGTGGGCCGACCAGTGGCCCGCCGAGGACCTCTGGGTTGCCCACAAGCCGGCGTGAGCCGGCGGACCGGACGAGATCTGACCGGCTCGGCGCTCAGACGTTGACCGAGATGGTCCGGAGGCTCTGTGTGCCCGTGCCCGACTCCGATCGGACGCGCGTGCTCCCCACCCAGACCTCGAGGAACCACGAGGCCGGCCCGTCGCCGCACTGCTGGAACTCGTGGACCTTGTACTGATAGGTCCCGTCGACGGGTTGGTCGCCGGACGTCCACACGATGTTCTCGAGCCCCCCGTTTCCACTGCACTGGACATCGACGTCCAGCTGGCCGCCGGTGGGTGACGACGGGTTCTGGTACCAGATGCGGTTCCCACCCGTCTCGGTCACCCAGAGGTCCATGTCGACCTGGGTCGTCCAGCGCAGCACGAACCGCAGCAACCCCTCGGCGGCGACGGCCTCGCACTCGGTCGGGGTGGGATCGGCCCCCGAACCCGGGTCGCAGACGTCCTGGGTGCCCGCCCCGCCGTGGAGCGGATCGATGCCCGTTCCACCGGTGAGGGTGTCGTCGCCCGCCTCGCCGTAGATCGTGTCGTTTCCGTTCCCGCCGTTGAGGGTGTCGGCCCCGGTACCCCCGCCGCCCCAGATGACGTCGTTGCCGCCGCTGCCCGACACGGTGTCGTTGCCCACCTCGCCGTAGAGGTTCTCGTCCCCCGAGCCACCGACGAGGACGTCGTCGTCGTCGCCGCCCCACACGTTGTTGCGCCCGCCCCCGCCGCTGACGAAGTCGTCGCCCTGGTCCCCGGCGACCTGTGAGTCGTCGCCGGCACCCCCGAGGACCGAGTCGTTGCCGGCATCGCCGTCCATGAAGTCGGCACCGCCGTTGCCGTACATCTCGTCGGCGCCGGAGCCCCCGAAGATGCGGTCTTCCACGTCCCCGCCGTGGATCTCGTCCGCGCCGGCGCCACCGTCGAACTGGTTGAAGCCGAGGTCACCGGTCAGGTCGTCGGCGCCACCCTCACCGACGATCGAGTCGTCGCCGTAGTCCCCGTCGATGGTGTCGGGACCGGCGCCGCCCAGGAGCCAGTCCGAACCGCTCCCCCCGAGGATCGCGTCGGCGCCACCCCCGCCGCACACGATGTCCCAACCGCCTCGGGCGTCGATCACGTCCGGCCCGGCGCTCCCCCAGATGACGTCCCTCCCCGACGTGCCCACGATGAAGCCCGACCCCCGGATGGTGGGAGCATCGGCGGGACACGCCGGGCTCGGCGGCGTGGCCGCCTCCGCCGGCGGGGGTGAGGCCGCGACGGCCGCCATCCCGATCGCGATCGCGGCTACGACGTTGCGGATCCTCATGATCGCCCTCCGTCCCCTGGGGTGCCTCAACGCTACGACAACGCCCGGGGCCGTGCTCGGGTGGGGCGACGACGAGCACCACCGCGGGCCGTCGCCCCGAGGACCGAGGAAGCGGGTACCGGTCCCGTCAGCAGACCGTGACGAGGTTCCAGACCCGGTCGCCAATGGTGCCCGCGAGGCTCTGGGTCTGGACGTTGATGGTCGTACCCGACGTCCGCAGGAAGTGCGCCACCGAGGCGGGGCCCGACTCCGCGGTGACCGTGACCGCGCACGAGCTCACGTCCGAGCTGAAGGTGACGTTGTAGAAACCGTCGGCCTGGCGGGTCACGGTGACGCCCTGGCCGGCCTGGATCGTCCCGTCGCCGAGCACGTAGGCGAAGATCCGGGGCGACCGACCGAGGGACCCGAAGCTGTGGTCGGTGGTCTCGATGCTCTTGTCGAAGATGTCCGCGCCGGTGACCGACTCGTCCCGGAGGTCGACGCTCCGCACGCCGCCGTCCTTGAGGTCGCTCGACTTCACCTGGCCGTCCACGATGTCGGTGCTGCGCACGCTGTTGGCGGCGTAGGCCGAGCCGCTCAGGGCAACCACCAGGGCCAGAGTGCTCGCCACGGCCGCATACCTTCCACTGCTGAACGCTCGTCTGATCATGCGACCCATGGGACCGCACCGATCCGCCGGGGTATTGAGTGCTCACCACTCAATTCACGGAGCGCCACGGCCACTCAGGTGGGTTCGGACGCCGCCCCGGGAGGGTCGAGCACGCCGGCGAGCTCGTCGCGCCCGCCGATGCCCAGCTTGGCGAAGGCCCGGTAGAGGTGGTTCTCGACCGTGCGGTACGAGAGCCCGAGCTCCTCGGCGATGCGGCGGTTGCTCCAGCCCGACCGGGCCAGGCGGGCGGCCTCGAGCTCCCGGTCGGAGAGGCCGCGGACCGCGGCGCTGTCCAGCAGCGGCGTCCGGGCCTCGGGACAGGACACGAGCAGGTCCGCCGCTCGGGTGGCGTCGCCCGCCGCGGCCCGAGCATCGCCGGCGGTCTCGGCGACCGCCGACGCACGAACGAAGCACTCCGCCGCAGCGAGCAGGGCGCCCCGTCCGGCGAGGCCCTCGCCCGCCACCCGGAGTGCCTCGTCGTCCGAGGCGGCGAGCGCCGCCACCGCGGAGAGGCGCAGCCGCGTCAGGGCGCCCTCCCCGCGAGAGGCAGCTGCAGCCCGCTGGGCGTCGTCCTGGAGCCCCAACCGGGCCAGGTCGTGCGCGACCTGACCCAGTAGGGCCCACGAGCCGTGCTCGGCGGCGCGGGTCACCGCGGCGCCGGCGGCCGCCCTCGCCCGGTCCGGCGCGCCGGATCGCACCAGGAGCCAGGCCCGGGCCACCTCGGCCAAGGGCTCGAAGAGGGCGAACCCGTCACCGGGCCACGTGTCGAGTCGCGCCAGGGCGCCGGCCGCCCCGTCGTCGTCGCCCCTTGCGAGGTTCGCCAAGGCCTGTCCGGTGACGCACCAACGGGCGAGGCCGGGGAGGCCGCAATCCCGGAACGCGACCTCGGCGGCGCCGAAGCCCTCCGTGGCGGTCGTCAGCCGACCGCGTCCGAGGTCCACGAACGCCGCGAGCATCGCCGCCCAACCCTGTCCCTCGACGTTGCCGGGGCCGGCGCCGGCGGCGACGAGCTCGGCGACGGCCGCGGCGTCGTCGAAGCGGCCGTCCAGGGTGAGGGCGACGAGGCCGGCGATGACGTGGAAGTCACCCGGCGGGCGGGGATCGTCGGTCGCGGCGACCTCGGCCCGGGCGGCCTCGGCGATCGCGAGCGCGTCGTCGCCGTGATCGGCCAGCGCCGCCCCGAGGGCTTCGACCATCGTCGCGACCGAACGCACCTCGGGGTGCTCGTGGGCCGTCAGCACCTCCGCCCGGGCCCGGGCCTCGGCCACACGACCGTCGAGCAGGTCGAACATCGCGTTCTGTGCGACGAGCAGATCGCGTCCTGCCCCCGGCGGATGCGCGCCCGGGTCGGCCAGCGCGCGGGCCGCCACCGTGTCGTTCGACCACCACCAGCGCTCCTCGGCAGCGCGCTTCGCCACCCACGCCCGGTCCCAGTCGTCGGTCACCACGCTCGCGGCGCGTTCCAGCAACGCCATGGCCTGCTCGTGCTCACCGAGGCGGTCGAGGTTCCACGACGCCACCACGGCGGTGTGCGCGTCCGGGGCCAGGGCGTACGCCGCGACCGCGAGCTCGGCCCCCCGCTCGACGCGGCCGGCGGCCACGGCCTGCTGTGCACACCGGGTCGCCTGGGCAGGGTCGACCGGTCGGCCGGCACGCACCGCCCACAGCAGCCGCAGCTCCTCGCCCGCCTCGTCGCCGGCGCCGGCCGGTGGAGGGTCGAGCTCGGCAAGCCTGGACGCGGCGGCGCGACGACCGAGCACCCCCATGCGTCCGTCGAGCCAGGCCTCCACCAGCGGCGAGGCCACCCGGACCCAGGCGCCTGCGGTGGCGCTGGCCGGCACCTCCAACAGCCCGTCGGCCTCCATCGCGGCCAAGAGCGCGATGCCTGCGAGCTGCTCTGCGACCGTCACCGGCAACTGCTCGGCGACGTGGAGCACCTCCAGCACGGACCGCCCGGCGGCCCCGTGCGGTGCCACGCGGGCGTCCACGTGCCGGGCCAGGCGGCGTCCGAGCGGCGGGAGCCCTGGGATCCGGCAGACCCCGTCCGCGTCCACCAGCGCCCCTTCGTCCGAAGCAGCCCGCACGAGGTCCGCGAGGAAGCCGGGGAGGCCCTCGCTGAGACGAGTGAGGTGGAGCGCCGACCGACGGTCCAGCGGTGGGTCGACCCACCCCGCCAGGAGATCGAGGAGCACGTCCTCCGGCAACGGCCCGAGGCGGAGCGTCTCGGCGTCGGGACCGCCGAAGTAGCCGTCGAGCACGCCGAGCGCACCGCTCGGCGACGCCGTCACCCCCACCAGCGAGGCTCGACCGGCCTCGCCGATCTGGCGCAGGATCGCGGCGCTGGAGGGGTCGAGCGCACCCGGCTCGTCGACGACCACGATGGCGTCCCCGGGCAGGGCCCGATCGACGGCCGCCCACGCCTCGTCGAGGCCCGCGGCACCGATGAGCGGTCGAAGGTCGAGCAGCGGAGCGGACCCGGAGGTGCCGCGCACCGTGCGGAGCCTCGTCGGCCCGAGGCGGCGTCCGGCCTCGACCACCAGGCGGTGGCGCCCTGTGCCCGAGTGCCCGACCACCAGCACCGGGCGTCCGGCCCGGACCGCCCGGACAAGGGCGATCAGCTCGGCGTCCCGTCCGAGGAACCGCCCAGCAGTCGTCCCCGCCACCGCCACGGTCGCCGTCACGCGTCGTGCGGGGTCTCAGCCCTGGTAGCGGTTGGTGATGGGGAGGCGCCGGTCCTTGCCGAAGGCCTTGCGGGTGACCCGTGGACCGGGGGGTGACTGGCGCCGCTTGTACTCTGCCCGGTCGACGAGGCGGGACACCTTGGCCACCAGCGCGGGGTCGAAGCCCTCGGCGATCAGTTCCGCAGCGGTGCGGTCCTGCTCGACGTAGGCCTCGAGCAAGGGCACCAGCACCTCGTAGGGCGGGAGGCTCTGGTCGTCGCGCTGGTCCGGGCGCAGCTCCGCCGACGGTGGCTTCGTCAGCACGTTCTCGGGGATCACCGCACCGGGCGAGCCGTCGAAGCGGCCCTGCTCGTTGCGCCACCGGCACAGCTCGTAGACGAGGAGCTTGGGCACGTCCTTGATGACCGAGTAGCCGCCCACGGTGTCGCCGTAGAGGGTGGCGTAGCCGACCGCCGCCTCGCTCTTGTTGCTGGTGGACAGCACCAACCACCCGAACTTGTTGGACAGGGCCATCAGCACCGTGCCCCGGATGCGGGACTGGAGGTTCTCCTCGGTGAGGTCGGGCGCGAGGCCGTCGAAGGACTCGGCCAGCATCGCCTCGAAGCCCTTGTGGGCGTCCTCGATGGGGATCGTGCGGTGCTCGATGCCCAGCGCCTCGGCGAGACCGACCGCATCGCTCACCGAGTGGTCGCTGGAGAAGCGGGACGGCATGAGCACCCCGTGCACCCGGTCGCGCCCGAGGGCGTCGGCGGCGATCGCGGCGACCAGGGAGGAGTCCACACCGCCCGAGAGGCCGATGACGACGTCGCCGAAGCCGTTCTTGGTGACGTAGTCGTGGGTGCCGAGGACGAGCGCGCGGTACACCTCCTCGACGTGGCCCGCCGGCTCGTCGGGTGCGGGCGCCCGACGGGGCGACGCGGGCGGGCCGGCCGGGGCCGGGGTGACCGGGACGACCGCCAACGGCTCCGTGCCCGTGCGGGTGGCGAGGTCGAGGTCCACGACCCGCACCTCCTCGACGAACTGCGGTGCCCTCGTGACCATCGCGCCGGCGCCGTCGAACACCAGCGATCCGCCGTCGAAGATCAGCTCGTCCTGGCCGCCCACCTGGTTCACGTAGACGATGGGGCAGTCGGCACCGGCCGAGCGCCCGGTCAGCATGGTCTCGCGCTCGGCGAGTCGGCCCCGGTAGTAGGGCGAACCGTTCAGGTTGGCGATCACCTCGGCGCCGCCGGCGGCGAGGCGTGGGATGGGGCCGGTGGCACTCCATGCGTCCTCGCACACGGTGACGCCGACCTTGGCCCCGGCGACCTCGT
Source organism: Acidimicrobiales bacterium (assembly GCA_016794585.1). Classification (NCBI taxonomy): domain Bacteria; kingdom Bacillati; phylum Actinomycetota; class Acidimicrobiia; order Acidimicrobiales; species Acidimicrobiales bacterium. The sequence continues at coordinate 157,565 of JAEUJM010000015.1, read as the reverse complement.
AGAGCACCAAGGTGTCGTCGCCCGGAGCGAAGTAGCGCTCCTCGTCGAACACCGCGTAGTTGGGCAGCAGTCGCTTGCGGTAGACGCCCCTGACCTCGCCGCCGGCGCACACCGCCACGGCGTTGTAGAGCGGCCGCTCGCCCGGCTCGTCGGGCCGATCCTGCTCGGCCACCTGGTCCACGAAGCCCACCAGCGCGACGCAGTCACCCGTCTCGGCGGCGACGCGGTCGAGGGCGGCCCGGTTGTCGGCCACGAACCCCGGCTTGAGCAGCAGGTCCTCCGGCGGGTATCCGGTGATCACCAGCTCGCCGTACACCGCGAGGTGGCAGCCTTCGGCCTCGGCCTGCGCCAAGGCGTCGAGCACCTTGGCGGCGTTGCCCTCGAGGTCGCCGACCACCGGGTTGAGCTGGCACAGCGCCACACGCAGCGTCGTCACACCCGTCAGCCTATGGGCCGACCCGCTGCCGGCTCCGAGCCCGCCGGAGCGGAAGCCGCCGCGTTCGGAATCCGGCGTCCCGTCGCGTCCACCTCCGTCGATCGCAACGGGCAGACTCGTCGGCGTGACCGGGGGCCCCGAGCGCCACTTCGAGGAGGCGGTGGAGGCGAGCCCCGTCCCCGACCTCGCCCGGGCCGGGCTCGCCCGCACCCTCGAGGCCCACCCCGAGGCGACGGACCGCCTCGCCGCCGACCCGGACCTGGTGCGAGCACTCCTGGCGGTGACGTCGGCCAGTCGGTCGCTGACCCGCCACGTCGAGACCGACGCGGCCGCCCTCGACGTGCTGGCCGCGCTCGACGAGCCCGTGCCCATCTCGGCCGAGAGCCCTGAGCGCCTCGTCGCGAGCAAGCGCCTCGAGTACCTGCGCATCGCCGCTCGCGACCTCATCAGGATCGACGCCCTCGAGGCCACGGGCGCCGCCCTCGCGGCATTGGGTCGTGACGTGCTCGCCGCGTCCTGCACCCTGGCCGAGGCCGAGCACCTCGCCGTGATCGGCATGGGCAAGCTCGGCGGCGACGAGCTGAACTACGCCAGCGACATCGACGTGATGTTCGTGGGCGAGGCCGAGCACAGCGCGATGGTCAAGGCCGCCCGCAACGTGCTCGACCACGCCCGGCGCTGCTTCCGGGTCGACGCGAACCTCCGCCCCGAGGGTCGAGACGGCCCGCTGGCCCGCACGGTGTCCTCCTACGAGGCGTACTGGGACAAGTGGGCCCAGCCGTGGGAGTTCCAGGCTCTCCTCAAGGCCCGGCCCGTGGCCGGCGACGCCGAGCTCGGCGCCGCGTACCACGCGGCCGCCACCGAACGACTGTGGTCCCGCCACTTCAGCGCCGACGATCTGCGATCGGTGCGGGCCATGAAGGAGCGGGCCGAGAGCGAGATCGCGAAGAAGGGCCTGTCCGAGCGAGAGGTGAAACGGGGCCGAGGCGGCATCCGGGACATCGAGTTCTCGGTGCAGCTGCTCCAGTTGGTGCACGGGCGCCTCGACCCGGAACTGCGGTCACCCACCACCCTCGTCGCCCTCGGGGAGATGGCGGACGCCGGCTACGTGGACCAGGGGGACGCCGACGGCTTCGCCGCCGCCTACCGCTTCCTGCGGGAGGTCGAGCACCGCCTCCAGCTCGTGGACGAGCAGCAGGTGCACGCCGTGCCCACGGGCGACGAGGAGCGCAGCCGCCTCGCCCGCAACCTCGGCTACCGCAGCACCGTCGAGGAGAGCGACCTCGCCCAGCTCGACCGCGACCTCGCCACCCATCAGGCGACCGCCCGCTCCATCCACGAGCGGGTGTACTTCCGGCCGCTGCTCGAGGCCTTCGCCGAGGCCGCCAGCGCCCTCACCGACGAGGCCATCGAGGCCCGCCTCGCCGCGTTCGGCTTCACCGACGCCGCTCGCACCCGCCAGGCCGTCAGCGAGCTGACCCGGGGACTGACCCGCTCGTCGCGCCTCATGCAACAGGTCCTGCCGCTGCTGCTCGACTGGCTCTCCGCCTCGCCCGACCCGGACGTGGGGCTCCTCGGGTTGCGCAACCTCGCCTCTGACTCCGCCCGCACGGGCCGTCTCGCCGCCACCTTCCGCGAGTCGCCCGAGGTGGCCCAGCGGCTCTGCCAGGTGCTCGGCACGAGCCGGCTGCTCGGCGAGGTCCTCGGTAGGGAGCCCGACCTGGTCTCCCGTCTCGCCGACCCGACTGCGCTCCGCACCCGACCGCGTGACGAGCTCGTGGAGAGCGCCACCAAGTCCCTGGAGTGGCGGGCGGACGCCGACGAACGCCAGCAGGCGCTGCGCCGGTGGCGGCGTCGCCACCTCCTCGGGGTCGGCGCCCGCGACGTCATGGACGTCGACGATGTACGCACCGTCGGCCGTGACCTGACCGCCATCGCCGAGGCCACGCTCGAGGCCGCGCTCCGCTCGCTGCACCCGACCGTCCCCTTCGCCGTCCTCGCCCTGGGCCGCTTCGGCGGCGGCGAGCTCTCGTACGCCAGCGACCTCGACGTGGCCTTCGTCTTCGACGGTTCCAGCAGCGCCGCCATCGAGGAGGCCGACCGACTGGCCACCCGGCTCATGAAGTTCCTCAAGGGCCACACGCCCGCGGCCCGCATCTACGACGTCGACGCCGATCTGCGCCCCGAGGGCAAGCAGGGCCCGCTCGCCCGGAGCCTCAACGGGTACACCGCCTACTTCGAGCACTGGCTCCAGACGTGGGAACGCCAGGCCTGGACGCGGGCCCGCTTCGTGGCCGGCGACGAGCACCTCGGCCGCACGCTGATCCGTCTCGTCGACCCCTACGTGTGGGACGGCGGCCTGGATGCCGAAGGGGTGCGCGCCGTCCGCCGGATGAAAGCGCGCGTGGAGCAGGAGCGCATCCCGCCGAACGAGGACCCGAAGTTCCACCTCAAGCTCGGACGCGGCTCGCTGTCCGACGTCGAGTGGACCGCGCAGCTGCTCCAGCTCCAGCACGGCCTGCACTCGCCCGGCACCATGGCGGCGCTCGACACGCTGGCGGCGAGGGACATCCTCTCCCCCGACGATGCCGACGTGCTGCGCGAGGCCTACGCCTTCTGCGAGCGCACCCGCAACCGGTGGTTCCTCGTCCACGGCCAGCCCGGCGACGCGCTCCCCCAACAGGCCGACCGCCTGGCGGTGCTCGCCCGGTCCCTCGACGCGACGGGCGCCGATCTCCGCAACGAGTACCGGCGGGTCACCCGCAAGAGCCGCGCGGTGGTCGAACGGGTCTTCTACGGCCGCGGCTGACGCCCTCGACGAGGGCCCCCGGCCGAGTCACCTGGCGACCTGAATCGTTCGGCCCATCGTCGCCCCGGGCGTTCACGGCCCTTGACCGGCGGTCGATAGTGGAGGCAATGCGCTCCGTGCCCGAGCTCCGGCAGATGCTGGACGACGCACCCGACCTGGTGACGTGCGCCCAGCAGTGCTGCGACCACCTCGTCGCTGCCGGCTACGAGCTGCCGAGCCTGTACCTCCGCCGGTCGGGCCGGCTGCGCCGCTTCGCCTCCAACGGCTACTGGCAGGTGCTCGACGGCTTTCCCGAGGCGAGCGGCGTGATCGCGGCCACCGTGCGCACCGGTCGCCCGCACCTGATCGAGGTGGCCACCAGCGCGGAGTACCTCGAGGCGGCACCCAACATCGTGGCCGAGGCCTGCGTGCCCATCCGCCTTGGTGGCGAGGTCGTCGGCGCCCTCAACGTCGAGTCCGGGACGCCCTTCACCGGCGACGTGCTCGGCGATCTCCAGACCGCGGCCGAGCACTTCGCCCGGCGGGTCGAGGAGCTCGGTGGCCTTCCCGCCGCCTCCGGCTGGGTGTTGCTCGCCGACAACGCCGCCCGCATCGCCCGCGCCGAGCACAAGGCGGAGGTGATCGAGACCGCGCTCGAGGTGGCCACCGAGCTCTCGGGCTCGCCGTCGGGGCTCGTCGCGCTGCGCAACACCGGCGAGCTGGTCGTGACCCGATCGGTGGGGCCGCTGGGCGACTCGTTGCAGTTCCTCGGCGCAGGGAGCCTCGCCGAGATCGCCGCCTGGGTCGACGGTCCCCTCTCCTGCTACACGGTCGGCGAGCCGGACGGCCGCGGCTTCACCGGCGACGACTCGCTGCGCGTGGCCGGCATCAACTCGTTGATCGTCGTCTCCCTCGCCGCGTCGGACGAGCGCCTCGGGTTCCTCCTGGTCGCCGACGAACGCGCCACCCTGCCCGAGCCCGAGCTCGTCGAGCAGCTGGAGCTGCTGGCCACCCTGGTGGCCGGCGCGCTCGTGCGGACCCGGTACATGGACGAGCTCCTCTCCCTGAGCCGCCAGGACCCGCTGACGGGGCTCGGGCACCAGCGGGCCTTCCAAGACCGGCTCGACCAGCTCGCGCACGGAGGCTTCGCGGGCAGCGCCCTGCTGTCGGTGGACGTCGACCACTTCAAGGCCGTCAACGACGCCGGTGGCCACCAAGCCGGCGACCGCGTCCTCCGCGAGCTCGCCGGTGCCATGGCGAAGGAGCTGCGCGGCCGCGACGACCTGTTCCGGGTCGGCGGGGACGAGTTCGCCGCCGTGCTCGTCGGCATCAGCGACGGCCAGCAGGCCGTCGAGGTGGCCGAGCGCATCCGCGGTGCCGCCCACCGGGCCGGGTCGTCGGTGTCGATCGGCATCGCGATCTCGCTGGGCGAGGACCTCGACTGCGACGAGCTGTTCCGGCGGGCCGACGACGCGTTGTACCGGGCCAAGCGCAGCGGTCGGGACACCTCGGTGCTGTGGGAGCCGCCCCTGCCCAGCAGCCGAGGCTCCCACCTGTCCCGCCACTGACCCTCCCGGTTCTGGCCCCCGAGACGTCGGGTAGGGCCGTGGACCATGGATGCCATCACCCTGTTGAAGGACGACCACAAGACCGTCGAGAAGCTGTTCAAGCGATTCGAGAAGGCCGGTGACGGTGCCTACAAGGAGAAGGCCAACGTCGCGGACAAGATCCGCGAGGAGCTCTCCCGGCACGCAGCCATCGAGGAGCAGCTCTTCTACCCGGTCATCCGGGCCACCGTCGACGACGTCGAGGACCTCACCCTCGAGAGCCTCGAGGAGCACCACATCGTCAAGTGGGTGCTGTCCGAGCTCGACGACATGGACCCGAAGGACGAGCGCTTCACCGCCAAGATGACGGTCCTCATCGAGAACGTCCGTCACCACGTCGAGGAGGAGGAGGACGACCTCTTCCCCAAGGTGCGCGATGCGCTCGGTCGCAAGGACCTGGGCGCGCTCGGCGACGCCATGCAGCGGGCACGCCGCATCGCCCCGACCCACCCGCACCCGCGCAGCCCGGACACCCCGCCGGGCAACATCGCCGTGGGGGCGGCGGCGGCCGTCGCCGACCGCGTCGGTGACGGGGTGAGGGACGCGGCGCAGGGCGCCGTGTCGACCGCGCAGGACGTGATCGGTCGCATCCTCGGCGGGCGCAACGGCTCGTCCCGCAACGCATCGCCGGTGAAGGCCACCAAGCGGACCGGGTCGAAGGCGGCGACGAAGAGCCGCAAGGCCACGAGCAGCGCCAAGAAGGCAGCAGGTTCGACGGCGAAGCGGGCGGGCGGAACCGCCAAGAAGGCGACGACTGCGACCAAGCGCGCCGGCGGCAGCGCCAAGAAGGCCGCCACGTCCACCTCCAAGCGGGCCGGGAGCACCGCCAAGAAGACCGCCGGGACGGCACGGACCACCGCGCGAAAGACGGCGGCCACCGCCAAGACGACCGCGAAGCGCAGCGCCGCCGCCCGCCGCTGACCGTCCGCCGAGGTCGACCGCCCCGCTCCGGCGAGGGCCGCCCAGCGCCCACCGGGATCCTCCCGGTGGGCGTTTCTCGTCCCGGTCGACCCGGTGCCCACTCCGCGCCCCGCTTGCCGATCTCCGCGCCTGTGCTAATTGTTAGGTATGCCTAATTTCAAGAGTTTGCTTCACCTTCTACCGATGGCCGTGCTGGTCTCGGTTGCGGTCACCGCCCTGGGGATCGGGCACGCAGGCGCCTCCGAGCCCTCGGCAACGGTCCGATGGTTCGGGGACACGTCGAGCGCGACGGGCGCCGCCTTGGCCCAAGGCGCGTGCGACGTCGACGCCGACGGGTACGACGACGCCGTGGTCGGCGCCTGGTTCTGGGACAAGGCGCCGAACAACAACGTGGGCGCCGCCTACGTCCTGTTCGGGGGCCCGCAGGTCGCCGGCGGCGACCTGAACGACCCGGTCGCGGCCGGTGCGGCGCGCATCGACGGTCCCAGCACCGCCAACGCCTTCGTGGGCTTCTCGGTCGCCTGCCTCGGCGACGTGAACGGCGACGACATCGACGATCTCGCCATCAGCTACTACGTGCAGGAGCGGGTGTTCGTGGTCCTCGGAGCCGAGGAGTTCGGCGACGTCGACCTCGCCAACCTCGGCGAGCGCGGCTTCCAGGTGCTCGGCGACCCCACCGACGCGCTCGACTACAACGTCGGGTTCTCGATGGCCCCGGTCGGCGACCACGACGACGACGGCCTGGCCGACTTCGCCGTCGCCGGCGTCGTGGCCGACACCCAGGGCCGCACCAACAACGGACGGGTGTGGATCGTCGCGGGCAAGGACGACGTCGCTGACGTCGACCTGATCGCTCCGGACGAAGGCGACGTGCTCTCCGTCATCGACGGGCGCGGGAACGAGGACCGCCTCGGGTCGGTCGCACCGGCGGGCGACGTGAACGGCGACGGGGTGGACGATCTCGTGGTCGGCGCCTACACGGCCACACCGTGGGGCGCGGGGGTGGCGGTCCCCGGGGCCGCGTGGGTGGTCTGGGGTGGCGGGGACGGCACGGTCGATCTGGCGAACGTCGGCGAGGAGGGCTTCGCCGTCCACGGGCCGCAACGTGGGCGCGATCGTCTCGGCATCTCCGTGGCCGGCGCGGGCGACGTCAACGGCGACGGCCTCGACGACGTGATCATCGGCGGCGACGGGGTGTACAACGCCGCGACCGGCCCGCGCACCGGCAGCGCGTGGGTGGTCTTCGGCGCCGACTCGAACGCCACCGTCTACACCGCGACCGCACCGGACGCGACCGCTGCCGTCTTCACGTGCGCGCCCGACGCAGGCGCCGGCACCTGCGCCCCGGACGAGACCGCCGCCAGGGGCTACTGGATCGTGGGGGCGGACTCGGACCCCGGCAACGGGACCGAGGGCACCGGCTACTCGCTGTCGGGGATCGGCGACGTCAATGCGGACGGCACCCCCGACTTCGCCATCGGCGCCTACGGCTACGACCCGGTCAACCCTGCCAACCCGGCGGCAACCATGAGCGGCGCCGGCGCGGTCTGGATCGTGCACGGCAAGGCCACGACCGCCACCCAGGACCTCGCCGCCCTGACCCCCGACGACGGCTACCGAATCGACGGCCTCGCCGCCGGTGACCGCTTCGGACGCCAGGTCGCGGGCCTCGGCGACCTCGACGGCAACGGCGTCGCCGACTTCGCCGGCGCCGGCGACTTCGCCCAGCGGCCCCTTCCCCCCGGCACGCCACGCAGCCAGGCCGGCGAGGTCGCCGTCGCGCTGCTCGGCCCGTTGGCCACGGACACCGCCCTCACCACCGACGCCGCCGACGACACCGTGGCGCTCGACGGCAGCGTCGTGCTGACCGCGACGGTGACCCGGGCGGCTGGCGGCGCCGGGCCCGTCGGTGTGGGCACGGTGACGTTCGCCGTCGACGGGTCCACCGTGGCCGGGTGCGTCGACGTCCCGGTCGTGACCGACGACGGCACCGCCACCTGCCCAGGAGCGACCTTCGCCGCTCGGGGCACCCACACCGTGTCCGCCGCCTACACAGGCGACGAGTCGCACGCCGACAGCGCGAGCGACCCCTTCGAGCTCCTCGTCACCGAGCCCTCCACGACGACGCTCGAGGCCTCGGCGCTGCACGTCGGCATCGGCGAGGAGATCACCGCGACCGCCACCGTCGTCGGGTCCATCTCGAACGCCCCGGCCGACGCCGGCAGCGTCTCCTTCTCGGTGGAGGGGATCGAGGTGCCGGCGTGTGCCGCCGCGGCGGTGGCAACGACGGGTGAGGCCTCGTGCACCCTGAGCGCCGACGTCGATCCCGGCACCTACACGGCCACCGCGTCGTACACCGGCACCGACGGTCTCGAGTCGTCGGACGCCGCTCCCATCGAGCTCGTCGTCAGCCGACGGTGCTCGGGCCTGCTCGCCACCGTCGACCTCGGCCAGCAGCAGTCGCCCACCACGGGTGACGACGTGGTCGTGGGCACCTCGGCTGCAGACGACCTCGACACCCTCGGCGGCGCCGACCTCGTGTGCGCGCTGGTGCTCGCGGACACCGTCAACGCCGGTGCCGGCAACGACACGGTCGTGGGCGATCGCGGCGCGGACGAGCTCTACGGCGGCCAGGGGGACGACACCCTCGGCGGCGGCCGTGGCAACGACGAGCTGTACGGAGGAGCAGGCGACGACCTGCTCCGTGGCGGTGAGCTCGGCGATCTCATCGTCGGCGGCAAGGGGGCCGACACCATCCGGTGCGGCGGCGGCTACGACGTCGTGATCGCCGACCGGTTCGACTCGGTCGCGGCCGACTGCGAGCTCGTGCGGGGTGAGCGATGAGCCGCCGCCGACCGCTCGGCGCTCTGGCCGCTCTCGCCCTCACCGCGGTCGCGCTCGCTTCGGCGAGCGGGGCCGGCGCCGGCCCGGTGGCGACCACCGGCGACGACACCGTCCGGCTCACCGCGGGGCCCGATCAGTTCCGGGCACGTGCTGGGAACGACTCGGTCTTCGGCCTCGGTGGCGGCGACCAGCTGTGGGGCGACCAGGGCGACGACCGCCTGAACGGCGGGCCCGGCGACGACGACCTGCGCGGCGGCAAGGGGGACGACGACCTCCGGGGCGGGCAGGGCACCGATCACCTGGTCGGCGGCGCCGGCGAGGATGCGCTGCGCGGCGGCGCGGGCGACGACGTCCTCGACGCCCGCGACGGCAGGGTCGACACTGCGGTGGTCGGTGGCGCCGGCCACGACACCTGCCTCGTCGACCCCGAGGAGGTCGCGGTCACCGACTGCGAGGACCTCGACGGCGCCTTCCCCGAGGCACCCGCCTCGGATGCCCTCGCCAACCGCGTGTGGCAGCCCACGCCCTACGACACGTGCCCGAGGGCCCTGCACGACAGCTTCACCGTCGTGGGTCCGGACGGCCGCCGCTACCCCACCTGGCACCCGCCCACGGCCGTGGACCCGGCCACCGGTGCCACCTGCACGTTCGGCCACGAGCACGGGGCCGACCCCCGCACCTCCGACCTGTTCGAGTGGGTGGCGGCCCACCAGGCGGCGCCGGGTTACGAAGAGGAGGCGGGGGTCGCGTTCGGGACGGCGAACGAGGCGCTCACGGAGTACGCCGCCGCCCACCCGGGGACGCTCACCCGCTATGAGGACCACGTCGGCCACAAGGTGGACGTGGCCAACGACGTGACCCTGCTCGACGACCGGGGCCGCTATGTGGAGGTGCCCGGACCCGACGGCGAGCCGGTCCGGGTGGTGTGCGACTACCTGACGAAGGTGCACCAGGGCAGCCACTCCGCGGACGCCACGGCCAACAACGTGCACGAGGTGCTGTACGCCGCCCGCTGCAACGACGGCACCGAGGTGATCTCGGTCACGATGGCCCGCTTCGGCGCCGCCAACGAGTTCAACCGCTCCTGTGCGACGGGCACCACGGTCGCCACGAGCGGCGCGGCGGCCTACCCGTCGGGCACCGGGGCGCGCCAACTCCCCGACCGCGGTTGCGTCGAGCAGTTCGTGCTCGTGCCGCCGACGGCAGGAAGCGACATCTGGGCGCTGTACGAGAACTGGCCCCTGGAGGTCACCCTCACCGCCGAGGGCGGCGCGCCACTCGCCCGGTTCGACCCGTGGTGGGCCGTGCGCAACCCGAGCCGGTACCCGTGGCCCGGCCAGGCGGTGGGCCGACCGGTGGACGCCGCCTGGGAGACCGACCCCGCGGACAGCGGCACGGCCAACCGCCAGCCGTGGACGTCGGTGACGGCCATCGGTCCCTTCGAGTACCGGGACCCCCGGTCGCCGTTCGACGGCGCGCAGCGCGACTTCTACCTCCAGGACACCGAGGTGACCAATGCCAGCGGGCCCACCCGCTGGTACACCGACCCGTACGGCGAGAACGGCCGCACCACGCCGGCGCCCGGGTACGTCTGCCAGCTCGTCAGCCCCACCGACAACTCGGCCTACCCCGAGCTCAAGCGGCGTCTGTTCGGCCGCTCGGTGGACTACGGCGCCGGCAACGGGGTCCACGCCCCGAACTGAGCACACGGGCGCGACGGCGCCTCGCACGCGAGCCGGCACCGGCCCTCTCCGCCGAGGCGGGGAGGATCCGGTGCCGGCGAGCGCAATCCGTGCGGCTGGCCCCTACAGGACGAAGAGCATCTCCTGGTAGGTGGGCAGGGGCCACAGGTCGTCGGCCACGATGTGCTCGAGGCCGTCGGCGGCGTCACGCACCGCCGCCATGGCGGGCAGCAGCGTTTCGCAGGCGTACCGCGCCTCGGCCAACGTGTCCTCGGCACCGTGGGCGCCGGCGATGCCAGACTCGAGGCCGGCGATGCCGCTCTGGAGGTCGGCCACGAGCCCTGACACCTCGTCGAGCAGGCTGGAGTCGAATTCCACGCCGACGGCCTTGAGGTTGGCGCCCTGACCGGCGAGCTCACCCTGGTACCGGAGACCGGCGGGCAGGACGAGCGTCTTGGCCATCTCGAGGGTCTGCTTGGCCTCGACGGCCAGGCTCAGCACGTACTGCTCGAGGTACACCTCGTAGCGGCTGGCCAGCTCCCGCTCGTTGAGCACGCCGTACTTGGCGAAGAGCTCCTTCACCTCGGGCGTGTCGAACTGCGGCAGCGCGTCGACCGTGGTGCGCAGGTTCAGCAGACCGCGGGCCTCGGCCTCGACCTGCCACTCCTCGCCGTAGCCGTCGCCGTTGAAGATCACGTTGCCGTGGTCGGCGATGATGCCCTGCAGCAGCGTCTGCACCGCGGCGTTGAAGTCGGTGCCCGACTCGACCGCCGACTCGAGCTCGGTGGCGATGAAGTCGAGCGACTCGGCGATGGACGTGTTGAGCGCGATGAGCGGGCCGGCGATGGACTGCGACGAGCCCGGCGCCCGGAACTCGAAGCGGTTGCCCGTGAACGCGAACGGGCTGGTCCGGTTGCGGTCGCCCGGATCGCTGGGCAGGTCCGGGATGGTGTCCACGCCGACGATGAGCGTGCCCTTCTCCTTCGACTGGGTGGCACCGCCCTTGGCGATCTGGTCGAACACGTCCATGAGCTGGTCGCCCAGGAAGATCGAGATGATGGCCGGCGGGGCCTCGTTCGCACCGAGTCGGTGGTCGTTGCGGGACGACGCCACCACGGCGCGGAGCAGGCCGCCGTAGCGGTGCACGGCCCGGATGACCGCGGCGCAGAACACCAGGAACTGGGCGTTCTCGTGGGGGGTGTGGCCCGGATCGAGCAGGTTGCCCTCGGTGGTGCTGCCGAGCGAGAAGTTGACGTGCTTGCCCGACCCGTTCACGCCGGCGAAGGGCTTCTCGTGCAGCAGGCACTCCATGCCGTACTTCTCGGCCACCCGACGCAGCGTGACCATCAGGAGCTGCTGGTGGTCGGTGGCCAGGTTGGCCTTCTCGAACACCGGGGCGATCTCGAACTGGCCGGGGGCGACCTCGTTGTGGCGGGTCTTGGCCGGGATGCCCAGCTTCCACAGCTCGGCCTCGGTCTCGAGCATGAAGCCGAGCACCCGCTCGGGGATGGCCCCGAAGTAGTGGTCGTCGAACTCCTGACCCTTCGGCGAGGGCGCCCCGAAGAGCGTCCGGCCGGCCGACACGAGGTCGGGGCGGCTGAAGTAGAAGCTACGGTCGATCAGGAAGTACTCCTGCTCGGCGCCGGCGAAGCTGGACACGGCGCCCGGCTCCTCGTGGCCGAAGAGCCGCAGCACCCGCTGGGCCTGCTTGGCGAGGGCCTGCTGCGAGCGCAGGATCGGGGTCTTCTTGTCGAGCGCCTCACCCGTCCACGAGATGAACACCGTGGGGATGCACAGCGTCGAACCGTTGGCCGTCTCCATGACGTAGGCGGGGCTGGTGACGTCCCACCCGGTGTAGCCGCGGGCCTCGAAGGTCTGACGCAGGCCGCCGTTGGGGAAGCTGGAGGCGTCCGGCTCGCCCTGCACGAGCGTCTTGCCCGCGAACTCGGCGATCGAGGCGCCCGTGCCGTCGGGCTCGAGGAAGCTGTCGTGCTTCTCGGCGGTGAGCCCCGTGAGCGGGTAGAAGACGTGGGCGTAGTGGGTGGCGCCCTTCTCGGTGGCCCAGTCCTTCATGGCGGTGGCCACGACGTCGGCGACCGCCGGGTCGAGGCGCTCGGCGTGCTCGATCGTCGCCATGACCGACTTGTAGACCGCCTTGGGAAGGCGGGCCTTCATCACCGCGGCGGAGAAGACGTTCTTGCCGAAGATCTCGCCCGGGGCACCGATGTCGAGTGCCGTCGGGGGGGCCTTGTACTGAATGACCGAATCGATCGCTCGTCGGCGGGCAGCGGCGTCGCTCATCAAGGTGCTCCTGTTCAAAAGGGGAGGTGGGTCGCGAGCAGCGACCGGCCGACCCTACGGGTGCCGTGTTTCCGGCATGTTTCCCTGGTGCCTTTTCTGGGGTTTCTGACGCGATCTTGACATCCACCCCGACGCGCCCCGCCGCCGCCGGTCGGGACGGTGTCGGCTCAGCGCCGACGGTGGGCCATCCGGCGTCCGGCGACCAGGAACGCCACCCCGATGGCCGCGTAGAGCGGTTGGAAGAACGAGAACGACTGGAGGAAGAGCAGCTGGACGACGATCCAGCCGATCAAGAGGGCGCCGAGCGCCGACGTGGCCAGTGGCGTTCGTGCATCGCCTCGCCACGCGAGCACGGCGAGCGCCGTCGAGGGGATGGCCACGATGGCCGCGAGCGCGAGGCCCGCCAGCACGAGGCTGTCGAAGGGGAGGCGCTGGTTCAGCTCGTCGCCGAAGGACAGTCCGCCGCCGACCAGCCCCACCACCCCGAACCAGGCCGACAGGGCGTTGAGGCCGGCGAAGGCGGCGAGCAGGCGGTGGCGGGCCACGACGGCGACCGGCCGGGACGCAGGGTCGAGGTGTGTGGTCACGATTCGATCATCCGAACCGGTCGACCCCGGCGCCAGGGCCGGAGGTCATCGCAGCTCGAAGACCGGGAACCCGGAGGCGATGGCGGCGAGGTCCTCGTCGGCGCTGTCCTTGTCGACACCGTCGAAGAACTGCCCGACCTCCCAGGCCCACTTGCGGAGGTAGGCCCGAAGCACGGGCAGCTTGTCGGCGTCGTCGACCTCGAGGGCGGCGAAGGCCTCGACCCGGCGACCGATGCGCAGCTCGCCCTCGCCGGCAGCCCGCAGGTTGCGCACCCACTCGGTGGTGCCGCGAGGCGCCACCAGGTAGCGGCGGCCGTCGAGCTCGAGCACGTTGACGACGTTCGTGCGCACCAGCCCGCTCCTGCGCCCGACGATGCGCAGCTCGCGAGAGCCCAGGAGGCTGATGCCGTGACGGGCGAGCCAGGCCACCGTCGGGTTCATGACCCGGAGGGTGAAACGGTCGGGGGCGAGGTAGCGGTCGGTGGCGCTGGTGGTCGTGGTGGTGGTGGTGGTCGTGGTGGTGTCCATGGGTCCTCCTCGGAATCGAGAGCACTGCTCTCTCTTTGCGGTATCGGCAGGTTCGCGTGGTCCCGCCGAAAAGTCAAGAGCACTGCTCTCGTTTTGGTACGGTGCTCTCCATGACGACGGCACGGGCCCGGGCACGGGCCGAGCTCACCCGGGAGATCAAGGAGTCGGCGCGGCGCCAGCTCGCCGAGGTCGGCGCCTCCGCGCTCTCGCTGCGGGCAGTGTCACGCGACCTCGGGATGGTGTCGTCGGCGCTCTACCGCTACTTCCCCAGCCGCGACGCCCTGCTCACGGCCCTCATCGTCGATGCCTTCGACGCCGTCGGTGTCGTGGCCGAGCAGGTCGAGGCCGACCTACCCGCCGCCGGCGGCTTCACCCGCCGCTGGGTCGCGCTCGGCACTGCGGTCCGGGGGTGGGCGGTCGATCAGCCGCACGACTACGCGCTGGTCTACGGCAGCCCCGTCCCGGGCTACGAGGCGCCCGCCGACACCGTGGACCCGGCCGCCCGGGTCAGCCTGGTGGCGCTCCGGTTGGTCGCCGACGGCGTGGCGGCCGGCGAGATCGATCCGACGCCGCCGGGCCCGATGCCGCGCTCGGTCCACGGCGAGATGGCGGCGCTGCGCGACGGCGTCGGCCTCGCCATCCCCGACGAGGTCCTCGCCCGCACGCTCCTGGCCTGGTCCGCGGTGCTCGGCGCCATCAGCTACGAGCTGTTCGGCCACCTCCACGGCATCGTGGCCGACCACCCCGCCTACTTCGACCACCAGCTCCACCGCACCGCCCGCCTCATCGCCGAACCCTGAGCCCGCCGCCACCGCCGCTCGTTCCGGGTACTCCCCCGTGTCGTGGAGAACACGGGCGAGTGCCCAAAAGCGGAGGCGTCGGGATCCTGCGCGTCGACGGCCGCCAGCTGCGAGCATCGCGCCATGCGCTTCTCGCTCTGGACGAACCTCAGCCAGCCGTGGGCCGATGCCGCGGACGTGGTGCGCCACGCCGAGGCCACGGGCTGGGACGGCGTCTACGTCGCCGACCACTTCATGGCCGACGCGGGCGGCCCCTACCCCCCGGACCTGCCCACCTTCGAGGCCACCGCCGCCCTGAGCGCGCTCGCCGCGATCACCGAGCGGGTGCGCCTGTCCGCCCTCGTGTTCGGGATCACCTACCGCCACCCGGCCGTGCTGGCGAAGTGGGCGGCCACGACCGACCACATCAGCGCCGGCCGCCTCCTGCTGGGCGTCGGCGCCGGCTGGCAGGAGAACGAGCACGAGCAGTACGGCATCCCCCTCGGTCGCCCGGGCGAGCGCATCGAGCGCTTCGAGGAGGCGTTGCGCATCCTCCGAGGCCTGCTCGACGAGGAGACCACGACCGTGGAGGGCGAGCACTACACGGTCCGCGAGGCGATCGCGTACCCCAAGCCCGTGCAACCCCGGCTGCCGATCCTCGTCGGCGGAAAGGGGCCCCGCATGCTCGGCGTGGTCGCCCGCCACGCGGACGAATGGAACATGTGGTCGCTGCCCCCGGAGCTCGCGGCCAAGCGGGCGGAGCTCGACCAGGCCTGCGAGGCCAACGGGCGCGATCCCGGCGACATCGCCACCTCCACCCAGGCCCTGTTCTTCGTCCTCGACAGCAACGACGACGCGGAGTCGTACATCCAGATGGTGTCGGGTCGGCCCTGCGTCGCCGGCACCCCCGAGCGCATCGCCGAGAGCGTGGCCGCCTGGCGCGACGCCGGCGTCGACGAGGTGATCGTCCCCGACTTCACCCTCGGCAGCGGCTCGGCACGAGCGGAGGCGCTCGATCGCGTCATCGAAGAGGTGGCGCCCGACTTCCGCTGAACGGCGCGGCGCCGCGGCCGGGACCGAAAACTCCCGGCAACGGTCGAGGACACGCGGGTAGGTTCTCCCGCCCTTTCGCCGACCGGCCGCTTCGGCGGCCAGGAGACCGCCGCATGTCGCCCGCCGGCGCGCCCGTCAGCCTGGATGTGGAGCGTGACGCGCTCCGGCGCGCCCGGCGTGCGGTGCAGGCCAAGCTCGCCACCTTCGAGGCCATCCGGGCCGAAGACAGCGGCGCCGACGCGTTGAGCGACGAGTACGTCGCCGCGGTCGTGCGCGGTGCCGTCGAGAAGCTCCAACAGGACCTCGTCGTGTTCGGGCGCATCGACGACGACCGGCCCTGGCGGGTGGGCCTCTACGGCATCGACGAGGGCGGCGACCAACTCGTCATGGACTGGCGGGCGCCCTTCGCCACCCGCTTCTACCAGGCGACCTTCGACGAGCCGCAGGGCCTCGATCGTCGCGTGAGCTACGTCGGGTGCATCGAGGACCTCTTCGTCGAGGAGTTCACCACCGGCCTCGTCGAGGGCTCGTCCCCGCTGCTGACCGAGCTCTCCCGGGAGCGGGGCACGACCATGCGCGCCGCCGTGGCCACCCTGCAGTCCGAGCAGGACGCGCTCGTGCGCCTCGACCCCCGCGAGCGGTTGGTGCTCCGGGGCGGGCCAGGCACCGGCAAGACCGTGGTGGGCCTGCACCGGGCGGCGTGGCTCGTCTACAACGACAACCGCATCGCCGCCGACCGCATCCTCGTCGTCGGCCCGAGTGACAAGTTCCTGCGCTTCGTGGCCACGGTCCTCCCCACCCTGGGCGAGGCCCGCGTCACCCAGACCACCTTCGACCGCCTGCTCGGGCCCTGCACGCCTGCGGGCAGCGACCCGAGATGGGTGGCGGTGCTCGACGAGCTCGAAGCGCACCTCCTGCTGCCACAGGAGGTGCGCGTCGGCCACCTGGGCGTGCCCGCGGCCGACGTCGAGGCGCTGGTCGCCCGCCTGCGCGACCGTCCGATCCCGTGGCGGGACAAGCGCAAGGTGTTCGTCGACAACCTCACCAACCGGCTCCAGCAGCGCCGCAAGACCGTCACACGGGCCGAGGTCAGCGCCGCCGCCGGCGAGGTGTGGCCGGCGGTGACGGCCAAGGCGGCCTGGGCCAGACTGCGCAGCCGAGCCACCCTCACCGAGCTCGGCGCGCCGGCCGACCTGGTCGACGCCTGGTTCGCCGACGGCCGGGAGGACGGGGCGCTCTACGACGAGGTGCGCGCCCGTTTCGAGGGGACCCCGCTGCGGTACGGCCACGTCATCGTCGACGAGGCGCAGGACCTCACCTTCTTCCAGTTGCGGGCGGTCCTGCGCCGCGGCGATGGCCTCACCCTCGTGGGCGACGACGCGCAACGCTCGACTCCGGCCGGGATCGGCCTGGCGGCTGCCGCGGCGGAGCTCGACACCTCGCTCGTCACCATGGACACCGCCTACCGGATGTCGGCCGAGATCGCCGACTGGCTGAACGCCCACGCCGACCGGGAGGAGATCGACGCCGTGCACCTCGTCGGCATCCGCCCCACCGACACCCCGGTCCGCGAGCTCGACCGGGCCGCCGGCGCCGACCCCGAGGCGCTCGCCGACGAGCTCGCCGGGCGCTGGCACAACGTGGCCGTGATCCGGGAACACGAGGTGTGGGAGCACAAGGGCGTGGAGTACGACGCCGTCGTGGTCGACACCGCCGGACTCTCCCCCGCCGAGGTCTACCTCGCCGCCAGCCGAGCCGCCCACGAGCTCGTCGTGATCCGCTGACCGCGCCCCCGAAGCTGCTCTCGCCCTTCCCTCCGGGCGAACCACTGCCGTAGCCTCTCCCCAGGAGGCGAGCGTGCGGGCACGGGCCGGACGAGGGGCGTGGCGGCGGGCGGCGGGCGTCGTCGCGGCCGTGCTCTCGGCCGGCTCCCTGCTGGTGCTGACACCGGCACCGGCGGCCGCCGACCAGCCGCCGCAGTTCCTGGACGAATGGGGGACGGTCGCGGCCTCGGAGGCCGACTTCCGCGACCCCGTCAGCGTCGCCATCGCCCCGACCCGGGAGCTCTTCGTCCTCGACCCGACCCGGGACCGGCTCCTCGTCTTCGGGACCGACGGGACCCTGCTGCGGAGCTGGGCCGACACGTCGTCCACCCGGATCACCGTCTCCCCCACCACCGGGAACGTGTGGTCGATCGCGCAGTGCGAGGTGAGGGAGCAGACCGCGGACGGCACCCTGGTCCGTTCGCTCAACGCCATCGCCGGCGGCTGCCTGTTCCAGTACGGGCTCGACCTCGCCGTTGCCCCGACCGGGGACATCTACGTGCTCGAGAACCTGCTCACCTGGCAGACCGAGACCCCGAGGGTCCGGGTGTACTCCGGCGCCACCGGCCGCCAGGTCCGGTCGTGGACCGGAGCGAGCTCGGGCGCCGGCGCGCTGACCGACCCGTCGGCGATCGCGGTCGCGGCCAACGGGAACGTGTACCTGGCCGACCCGATCCGTGACGACGTGCAGGAGTTCACCCCCACCGGCACGTTCGTCCGGGGGTGGGGGTCCTCGGGGAGCGGCGCCGGCCAGTTCCAGTACGCCCGCGACCTCGCCGTCGCCGGTGACGGCAGCGTGCGCGTCGCCGACGCCAGCCTCGGCCGCGTCCAGCGCTTCGACACCGCCGGCAACCTCCTCGACACGTTCGGCCAGGCGGGATCCGAGCCGGGCGCCCTCACCGACCCCGACAACCTCAGCATCGAGAACCTCGACCTCGCGCTCGACCCCGTGAGCGGGGATGTCGTGGTCGCCGACACGAGCAACCGCCGCATCCAACGGTTCTCGTCGTCGGGCACCTTCCTCGGCCTCCGCGGGTACTTCGAGGCGGAGGGTCGTGTCGTGCAGCCCTTCGACGTGGCGACCGACGCGGCGGGCAACGCCTACGTCACCGAGACCGGGGCGAACCGGGTCGAGGTCTTCGATCCGAACGGGCAGTTCCTCCGCACCTGGCGACGGGCCGACAACCCCGGCGGCGTCCTCGGCGATCCCCGGGGCATCGCGGTGAGCGCATCGGGGGACGTCTTCGTGGCCGACGCCGCCCACGGGCGCATCCAGCGGTACGACGACGACGGCACGCAGATCTCGGCGTTCGGCGCCCAGGGCACCGGAGCCGGCCAACTCGACGAGCCGACCTACCTCGCGCTCGACGGGTCCGGGCTGCTGTACGTCGGCGACGCCGGCAACGACCGGGTCTCGGTGTTCACCACCGACGGGGCCTTCGTGCGGTCCTTCGGCACGCGGGGAACCGCCGACGGCCAGTTCAAGGGCGTGGCCGGGATCGCCGTCGGCCCCGATGGCAACGTGTACGTCGGCGACAACAACTCGACGAGCGGCGGCGCCGCGGCACCACGGATCCAGCGCTTCTCCCCGACGGGGGCCTTCCTCGGCAAGTGGGGTGCCGCCGGCACGGGCGACGGCCAGTTCGGGACCATCAGGGACCTGGTCGCCAACGCCGCGGGCCGCATCTACGCCTCGGACTGCGGCGCGGCCGACCGCGTGCAGGTGTTCGACCTCGCCGGCACCGCCCTCGCCTCCTGGGGGGCCGACGACGGGGGCTTCGCCGGCTGCGACTCCGGCATCGCCCTGAGCGACCGCTGGGTGTACCACGCCACCGACCGGAACAACGGGTCGGAGGACGACCGGATCGTCCGGTACGAGTACCCGACCGGCGGCCTGATGAGCGCCACCATCACCGTCGACGAGACCGACGTGATGGCCGGCGCCACCGTCCACTACCACGTCACCATCGACAACCTGGGCGGCGTCCCCCTCACGGGCGTGGCCACCGAGGACACGGCCGGCTCGTCGTGCTCACGGTCCGTCCCCGACATCCCCGTCGGGGACCGGTACCGGTTCGACTGCACCTACGAGGTCACCGCGGCGGACTCCGGCTGGTTCCCCAACGCCGTCACCGTCACCTCCGTCGAGGCGGCTCCGGCGACGAGTGACCCCGCCCGCGTGGACGTCAGCGCGTTCGGCGCGCCGGTCACCGCCCGGACGTGGTGGCCGAGCGCGACCGGCGCCGACGATGCGCCGCTGACCGGCCCCACGGGTCTGACCGCGGACGGCGACGGCCACCTGTACGTCACCGGCAGTCGACCCGCGCCGGCGACCAGCCTGGTCCAGCGCTTCGACAGCGATGGGGACCTGGCGGACGCGTGGGACGCCACCGGTTCGGCCCCCGGTCAGCTCGACCGCCCCGAGAGCGTCGCTCCCGCTCCCGACGGCAGCGTGTACACCACCGAGTGCGGCATCAACCGCCTGAGCCACTTCACCGCCGATGGGCAGCTCATCAGCTACTGGCTCGAGCAGCGCTTTCTCGGCAGCCGGCAGGTGTGCTCGCCCTCGGACGTCGCGGTCGGCCCCGACGGGCACGTCTACACGGCCGACGCGGCGAACGACCGGGTGGCGCACCTCGTCGGCGACGACCTCGTCACGCTCGTGGGCTCCCCCGGCACCGGCGACGGCCAGTTCGAGCACCCGACCAAGCTGGCGGTCGGACCCGACGGCACGCTCTACGTGCTCGACCTCGGCAACGACCGGGTCCAACGCTTCGCCGCCGACGGCACGTTCCTGTCGAGCTTCGGCGGCCAGGGTGACCACAACGGCCAGCTCCGACTTCCGACCGACCTGGCCATCGACGGCGCCGGCCGGGTCTACGTGTCCGACACCACCCGCGACCTGGTGCAGGTGTACACCGCCGACGGCCGCTACCTGGCCCGGTGGAGCGTCGAGACCCCGAACCTGGCGGCCCAGACGGCGCCGGACGGCACCGTGCTCGTCCACACCACGCCGACCATCAGCAACGGAGGGGCCCTGACGGGAGCGATCCGGACCTACGCGTTCGCTCCCGGCGCGCTGGTGGGCGCCCAGCTCACGCCGGCGACGACGCAGGTCGATCCCGGGCGCACCGCGTCGTTCACGCTGCGCATCGACAACCTCGGCGCGGTCGCCCTCACGGGGTTGACGGTCGACGCGGGGATCCTGTCGGGCTGCGGCGGGGCGACTGCGGACCTGGCGCCTGGCGCATCCCGCAGCCTCACCTGCACCTACGTGCCTGAGGAAGCCGACGCCGGCGAATTCCACGCCCGCGTCACGGTCGACGCCGACCAGATCGCCCCGGAGCCCTCGAACACGGCCTGGGTGGAGGTGCGGCTGCGCAAGGTGCAGCGGTGGGGCTCGGCCGGCGCGGGCCCGGGTCGCTTCGCCGACCCGGACGGGATCGCAGCGCGCGCCGGGCGCGTCTACGTGGCCGACTGCGGCAACGACCGCGTCCAGCAGTTCGACGGGAGCACGGCCTTCGTCCGGGCGTGGGGCACGCCGGGGACGGGTGACGGGCAGTTCGACTGCCCCACCGACGTCACCATCGCGAGCACCGGGAACGTGCTGGTGGTGGACAGCGGCAACGGCCGGGTCCAGGAGTTCACCGCGCACGGGGCGTTCGTCCGGGCCTGGAGCTCGCAGACCCCGAGCGGCGGCACCCCCCACGCCATCGACGTCGACGACGACGACAACGTCTACGTCGTCGACTCGAACAACTCCTCGAACACGGGTGGCCGCAACACCGTCCGGCGCTTCACGCCCACCGGCACGCTGGTGACGACCTTCCCGAACGCCGGCAACCGCTACCGACCGTCGGGGATCTGGATCACCTCGGCGGGCGTGTTGCACCTCGTGGGCGCCGGCCAGACGATGGACACGTACGACCTCAGTGGCACGTTCCTCGGGTCGCTGACCCTCGGCCCGACCTCGGCCTACAGCGCCCACGAGGTCGCGTTGGACCTCCAGGGCAACCTGTGGATGACGGTCCCCAGCCTGAACGAGGTGCGCAAGCTCACCGCCACCGGCACCGTGCTCGGCCGCTGGACCATTCCCGGCCCCACCGGCATCACCATCGCCGCAGGTGAGGTGTACGTCACGACCACCACGGACCGCGTGGTGAAGCTGGGGGTCCGCGACCCCGGAACCGGGATCACCGGTCGCGTCACCGAGGACGGCTCGGGCGACCCGATCCCCGGCGCCGCCGTGCTCGCCCTGCGCCGCGACGACTACACGCTGCTGGCCGCCGCGAACGCCGACGCCAACGGCGACTACCGACTCGAGCTCGCACCCGGCGACTACGCCATCGAGTTCGCCGACCCGACCGGGGCCCACGGCTACGAGTGGTACGAGGACCGCCCGACCCCCGAGGGCATCACCACGGTCACGGTCACATCGGGCTCGCTCACGACGGTGTCCGGCGCGCTCGCCCCTGCCCGAGGCTCGGTGGCCGGCACGGTGACCGAGCTCGCCGGCGGCGCTCCCGTCGACGGGATCACCGTGCTCGCGGTTCGCACGGGTGCGGCGGCCGCGTCGAGCGGTGCCGTCGGTGGTCGGGCCGTGACCGACCCCGCCGGCCGCTACCGCCTGACCGGCCTCGACCCCGGCGACTACTTCGTCGCGATGGTGGACCTCGAGAACCGGTTCGCCACTCCCGCGGTGGTCCCCGTGACCGTCACCGATGGCGGGACGGCCACCGCCGACGCCGCGCTCGACCCCCGACCGTCCCCCGCAGGCGCAGTGACCGGCACGGTCCTGGCCACGACGACGAGCTCGGGCAACGCCACCTCGGCCCCTTTGCCGGGAGCCCTGGTCGTCGGCCTCGACCCCGCCGACCTGCACCTGGTCGCCGCCGCCGCCACCTCCAACACCGGCGCCTACGAGCTCCAGGTGCCCTCCGGCGACGTCCTGGTCGCGTTCGTCGATCCCCTCGGCCGCCACGCCTTCGAGTGGTACGACGACCAGACCGAGCCCGCGAGCTTCGACGACGTCGCCCGCGTGCGTGCCGGCGACACGGCGAACGCCACGCTGGCCCGCACCACCGGTGACCTCACCGGGACCGTGAGCGGCACCGACACCAACGGCGTCGCGGTCCTGGCGGTGCGCCCGACGGGCATCGCCGGCGCCACCCTCACCAACAGCTCCGGCGTGTACACCATCAGCCACCTCCCGCCCACGACCTACCTGCTCGTGTACATCGACCCCACCGGCAACTACCGGGCGAACTTCTACCGGAACCAGTCGCTCACGACCCTGGCCAGCCGGGTCACGGTCAGCGCCGGCGTGCGCACCAACCTCTCGAGCCAGAGCATGGAAGCATGGTGAGCGACGCTCGGCGCGGCGAGCGCCTCCCGAACGGGGAACCGCAGGTGCACTCGGACGATCGTCGGATCGGAGGGGTTGGTCGACGATGACCACGCCACGCCACCGCCGTCCGAACCAGGCCCTGGCCACCCTGCTGGCCGGCGCGCTCGTCGCGACGACCCTGATCGTCACGGTCACCGGCGCCCCGCCGGCCTCGGCCGCCCCGCCGCCGCTCACGCAGACCCTCGGCCTCGTGCCGCTCCAGGACACGGACCTCTCGAACCCGTCCGACGTGGCGGTGGGCCCCGACGGGCTGATCTACGTCGCCGACTTCAACCGCGACGACGTCGCCGTCTTCGACTCCGACGGCACGTTCCAGCGCCGCTGGACGGTCACCGACCCGGGCGCGCTCGCGGTCTCCCCGGCCACGGGACACGTGTACACCTTGAGGTCGTCCACCTGCCTGCTCTCGGAGTTCGACGCGACGGGCACCCCGGTGCGCACCTTCGGGAGCTGCGGCTCCGCCGACGGGTCCCTCAGCGCTCCTGAGGACCTCGCCGTCGCGCCGGGGGGCGACCTCTACGTGGCGGACACGGGCAACGACCGCGTGCAGCAGTTCACCGCCACCGGCTCGTTCGTGCGCCGCTTCGGGACCCAGGGCACGGCGGACGGCCAGTTCAACAACCCGGTGGCGCTCGCCGTGGGGTCGGACGGCACCGTGTTCGTGGCCGACAGCTCCAGGGACGACGTCCAGGCCTTCGACCCCTCCGGCACCTTCCTGCGCAAGTGGGGCAGCCGGGGCGACGGGGCCGGCCAGTTCCAGCGCGTCACGGGGGTGGCCGTCGCGCCGGACGGCTCGGTCCTCATCGTGGACACGAACCGATCGGACGTCCAGCGCTACACCACCGGCGGGGTCCTGACGGACGACTGGGACACACCCCGGACCTGGTCGAACGCCGCCGCCGACCTGACCGGCATCGCGGTGCGCCCGGACGGGTCCGTGTTCGTGTCGGACGCGAACGGGTACCGCATCCAACGCTTCGACGCCTCCGGCGCGTTGACGACGATGTGGGGGATGACCACCGTGCCCGAGCGCGTCCACACCCCCACGAGCGTCGCCCTCGCCCCGGATGGACGCATCGTGGTGAGCGACGCGCGAAGCGACGAGATCAAGGTCTTCGCCCCGGACGGCACCGTCGTGGTGACCATCCCCAACGACGACCCCGGCGCGCGCCGTCACATCGAGGGCGTCGCCGTCGACGCCGACGGCGACATCCTGGCCGTCGACACCGGATACAACCTCGTCCGGCGCTACGACGCCGACGGCACGCCCGCTGGCAGCTGGCCTTCGTCAGGTGTCCAGGTCGACAGCCGCCTGACCCCCGTCGGGGTCGCCGTCGGACCCGATGGCGACGTGTTCGTCTCCGACAGCTGGGCCAAGCGGGTGGAGCAGTTCGACCCCGACGGGGCGTTCGTGCGGAGTTGGCGCACCAACCTGGGGGACACCCAGGACTGCTGCTGGACCCCCGGGGGCCTCGACCTCGACGCCGACGGCAACGTCTACGTGGCCGACCGCACCAACGACCACGTGCGGGTCTTCTCGCCCACCGGCGCGCTGCTTCGGAGCTGGCCGTCCGCCGACGTGGAGTCGGTCGCCGTCGACCGCACCCACGGTCTCGTCTACGCCGCCGGCAACCCCGGCTCCGACTGCACCGACGGAAGGGTCACGCGGACGAGCCTCACCGGCGACGCCACCTTCGTGATCCCCACGACCAGCTGCGCCTTCGACGTCGCGACCCGTGGCGACGACGTCTACGTCGCCGAGGCGCACCCGCTCGAGGGCTTCGTCCCCGTCTCGCGCATCGACCGCTTCACCTATCCGGCGGGCCCGGTCGTCGACCTGACGCTGACGGTCGACGAGACCGTCGGCCACGCCGGCACCCCGGTGCACTTCCACGTCACGGTGTCGAACAACGGGGGCGTCCCGCTCACCGGGGTGACCACCTCCTCGACGAAGCTGGCCGACTGTGCGCGGTCGCTGGACGACGTGGCCGTGCGGGCGACGGTGCGCTTCGACTGCATCTACACCCCCGTGGTGGCCGACGCCGGCACCTTCACAGCCTCGCTCACCGTCGACACCGCCGAGACGGACCCGGTGACCTCAACGGCGGTGTCGCTGCCGGTGAACGGCGTGCCCCTCCCGTTCCCCGGCCGGCAGTGGCGACCGTCGCCCACCGGCCTGTCCGACGGCGACCCCATCGGCGGCACCACGGAGGCCACCGCGCCGGGGCTCGCGGTCGGGCCCGACGGCGACGTCCACGTCGTGGGCAGCCGGACGTACCCCGCCGCGACCCAGGTGCAGCGCTTCAGCGCCGACGGCCGCTACGAGCAGGCCTGGGGCACACCCGGGACGTCGGTCGGCCAACTCCACTCCCCCGAGCAGATCGCGGTCGGGCCCTCGGGCGAGGTCTACGTGACCGAGTGCGAGTCGGATCGCATCCAGCGCTTCACCGCCGACGGCACGCCGGACGGCGCCTGGACCGAGGAGCGCAGCTGGTTCAGCCGCGATGTCTGCTCGCCCGCCGACGTGACGGTCGCGCCCGACGGCACCGCCTACGTCGCCGACGCCGCCAACGACCGGATCGACGTCATCAGCGGAGGCAGCCTGACGCCCGGATGGGGCACGGGCGGCAACGGCGACGGACAGTTCAACAACCCGATCGGGGTGGCGGCCGCGCCGGACGGCACCGTGTACGTCCTCGACGCCGGCAACCGCCGGGTCCAGCGCTTCACGGCGGCCGGCGGGTTCCTCGGCAAGTTCGCGAGCGCCGGGACCGGTCTCGGCCAGCTGTCGGCGCCCGTGGCCATCGACGTCGACGGCGAGGGGCGGGTGTACGTGACGGAGTGGGTCGGCGGCTACCTCACACCCAGGCGGGTCCAGGTCTTCACCCCGACGGGTCAGGTCCTCGCCAACCTGCCGATCGGATCTCCCCGGCTCGCGGTCCACACCGACGCGGGCGGTTCGACCCACGTCTACAGCTATCCGAGTGTGCCGACGGCCTACGGGACCCTGACCGGCTCGATCCGCGAGTACGTGCTCGCCGAGGGTCCCGTCGTCGTGCCGACCCTCAGCTCCGACGTCGCCCAGCTCGACGTCGGCGACACCGTGACCTACACGCTGCGCCTCGACAACCCCGGGCCCGTCGCGCTCACCGGGGTGGTGGTCGACGCCGGCGGGCTCACCGGCTGCAGCGGCCCGGTCGAGGAGCTCGCCGCGTTCGGGAGCCGCACCGTCACGTGCTCGTCGACCGCGACCACCGCCCACGTCGGTCGCCTGCACCTGCTCGCCACGGTGGAGACGAACGAGACGCCGCCCACCGCCTCGAACCCCCTGGCCGTCCAGGTCCTGCGCCCCACCATCGCGCAGTTCACCGGGGGACCCGAGGCCTTCGACGACCCTGTCGGGCTCACCGCCAACTGGCAGGGCGATCTGTGGGTGGCGGACTGCGGTAACGACCGGGTGGTCCACCTGTCGACGGCCGACGGCTCCGTGCTCGGCTCGGTCGGCCAGCCCAGGACCCCCACCCACGTCCCGGGCCACCTCAACTGCCCCGCCGACGTCGTGCTCGACGACGGCGGCAACGTGCTGGTGCTCGACCGGGGCAACCAGCTCGTCCAGGAGTTCGAGCCGACCGGCGCGTTCCAGCGGTGGTGGCTGACCCGCACGAGCAGCGCGGGGACGCCCAACGCCATCGACGTCGACGGTGCCGGCAACGTGTACGTCACCG
Organism: Acidimicrobiales bacterium; assembly: GCA_016794585.1. Taxonomy (NCBI): domain Bacteria; kingdom Bacillati; phylum Actinomycetota; class Acidimicrobiia; order Acidimicrobiales; species Acidimicrobiales bacterium. Next base: position 131,084 of record JAEUJM010000015.1, on the reverse strand, counting down.
ACAGCGAGTCCACCCACTCCTACACCACCCAGGAGTCCTACTTCGACGGCTGGGGCTGGACGTGCTGCAGGGACGTGTTCCACTTCGTGCCCCCGGGAGGGAACAACCTCGTCCGCCGCTTCGGGCCGGACGGGACGTTCCTCTCCGAATGGGGTGGGTACGACTCCGGCCGCTTCCTGCTGAACGGCCTGTGGATCACCGGCGGCGGCGCGCTCCATCTCGTGAACGACGGCGGCGTCCAGGTCAACACCCTCGACGGGGTCGCACAGGGCACCCTCCCCGGCCTCGCCGGGGTGAAGGACGTGGCCGTCGACCGCTTCGGGCACATCTGGGCGGTCGGCGACAACCGACTCCGCGAGCTCACGCCCGCCGGCAACGTCTTGTCCGACTACCCGATCCCAGGTGCCACCAACGTCGCCGTCGACCGGGACAACGTGTACGTGACCGCCGGCGACCGGGTGCTGAAGCTCGGGGTCGGGACGCCGGTCACCGCGATCACCGGGCGGGTGGCCGAGGACAACACCGACGAGCCGGTGCCGGGTGCGTACGTGGTCGCGCTCCGCGAGAGCGACCTGAGCCTCGTGCGGGGAGCGCGCGCCGACGAGGACGGCTACTACCGCATGGACGTGCCCGCGGGCCGCTACCTCCTGGAGTTCTACGACCCCTCGGGCGCCCACCGCTTCGAGTGGTACGACAACAACCCGGCGCCGGCCTCGCTCGACGAGGTGCCCCGGGTGACCGTCACCGAGGGGGCAGAGTCACGGGTCGACACCCGCCTGGCGCGAGACACCGGCTTCCTCAGCGGCCCCCTGTTCAGTGGGGGCAGCCCGGCCGGCCCCGGCATCGAGGTGATCGCCTTGCGCCGCGGCACTCCGGCAGGCAGCACGACCACCGCCGGCAGCGAGTACCTGATCGAGGGCCTACGCCCAGGCACCTACACCGCGGTGTTCGTCGACCCGACGGGTGCCCACACACCGATCTTCTACAGCGGGTCCCCCACCCCGACCGGGGCGACGACCTTCACCATCGCGGCCAACGACGGGTTCAACGCCGGCGCCGACCTGCCCGCGGCCACCCCGGCCCCGCACGTCGGCCCTGTCTCCGGGACGGTCACCGAGGAGGGCACCGGTCGACCCGTCGAGGGGGTCATGGTCGTCGCGCTGCGGGCGAGCGACCTCGGCTTCGTGCGCTCCACCCGCACGGCCGCCGACGGCAGCTACACGCTGTCCCTGCCGTCGGGCGAGCACCTCCTCGAGATCGCCGACCCCTCGGGGGCCCACCGGTTCGAGTGGTACGACGACGAGGCCGAGCCCGCCTCGTTCGCCGAGCTGACGACGGTCACGGCGGGCACGACCAGCGCGGACGCGGCGTTGCGGCGCACGACCGGCGCGATCGGCGGGACCGTCACCACCGGCGGCGGGAGCCCGGTCGAGGGCGCCTGGGTGATCGTCTACAGCGACGCCGCCACCCGTTCGGTCGCCACCGGGAGCGACGGGAGCTACACGATCGAGGGACTCCCACCAGGCTCGTACACGGTCGCCTTCGTCGACCCGACCGCCACCCTTCGCTTCGAGTACCACGAGGACCGCCCTGGCCCCGTCGGCACCACCCCGGTGACGGTCACCGCCGACGGCGAGACCACGGTGGACGCCGCCCTCGATCCGGTGGCCTGATCCGCCACGCGGCGGGCCGCCGGCGTCAGCGGGTGATGTCGGTCGCGAAGGGGCCGGTGATGGCGAAGACGAAGCCCTCGTCCTGGATGCCGGCGAACAGGGTCCGACCGTCGGGCGAGAAGCACACCCCGGTGAACTCGCTGCGGCTGAGGGCGTTGCGGGCGAAGACGGCCTTGCGGCCGGTGGCCGACACCGTGACGAGGTGCTGGGTGCCGGCACCGTCCTCCGCGACCATCAGGCTGCCCGCCGGCCCGGCGGTGATGTTGTCCGGACCGTCGGGGACATCGGCGCCGGCGCCGCTCGGCGCGACGTTCCGGGGGAAGAAGGCCCGCAGGCGCAGCGTCGAGGTCGCTGGGTCGTAGGACCAGATCTGACCGTCGTGCGCGGCGACGCTCCAGTCCTGCGGGCTGCCGGTGCGGGCGAACGAGCTGACGACGTGGCACTTGCCACCGCTCCACCAGAGCCCCTCCAGCTTGCGGGCCCGCGTGATGCCACCCCCCGGGCCTCGGCGGGTGACGGGGGCGTTGCGGTTGGTGCGGTCGACGTACGTGAACTGCTCACGGGTCGATCCCTGCACGAGCGCGGACGGGTCGGGCACGGCCTTCCACTTCGCGGCCAGCGTCGTGCCCACGGTGCGGTACACCGACAGGTCCTCGACACCGGGCACGCGCAGCGCCTCCAGAAGGCCGCCGTTGCGCAAGGTGTGCAGGCCATTGGGCAGCTGCGCGGGGGTGAAGCGGTAGAGCAGGCCGGCCGGGGCGACGGCGTCCTCGGTGAGGTAGACGTGACCGCGGTGGGGGTCGACGGCCACCGCCTCGTGGGCGAACCGGCCGAGGGCGGTCAGCGGCTGCGGGTCCACGTTGGAGGCCGCGTTCAGGGGATCGACCTCGAACACGTAGCCGTGGTCCCGGGTGATGGCGCCGCCGGCGGTCTGCTCGCTCTCCTCGCCGCTCAGCCACGTGCCCCAGGGCGTCGGCCCGCCCGAGCAGTTGAGCAGCGTGCCGGCGAGGCTGACGGTCTGGTCGACGAGTCGGTTGTCGCCGTCCACGACGAGGGTGGTGGTCCCCCCGGTGGCGCCCGGGTCGTAGGTGAGGTTCGGTGGGCCGACGACCGGGAACGCCGCCGTCGCCCCCTGCTCGTGGTTGTTGACGAGGTGGACGTTGCCGCCCGGGCCGGCGAAAGCGGCGGTGCCATCGGGGCGTCCGGGCACGAGCCCGACCTGCGGCGCCGGCATCGCCCGGCCCGCCTTGGTCACGACCCGGTACGAGTAGCCGGGGGGCAGGTCGAGGCGCCCGGCGGGATCGCGCCGCAGCGGCCCGAACCCCGCGGCCATCGCCGGCGCCGCGCCGGCGGGGAGCACCAGGCGCAGTCCCTCGGTCCCGCCGGCGACGAGGCCGAGCCCGACTCCCGCCGCCCCCCGCAGGAACCCCCGTCGACTCAGCACCACCTGCCCATCATCGCGTCCCGTCAGCGCACGACACCCACCTGAACCGACGATGCCTCGCCCGAGCGCGCCCTCAGGCGGCGCGGAAGTGCACGGCGCCGACGCCGACGCAATCAGTCGAGAACCGCAGGTCCAGCTCCGCCACCGTGCCGGACGGCGTGAGCACCAGGTGGTCGATCGCGAACCAGCCGCCCATCTGGGTGCTGCACCTCGGCGTGTGCACGTAGATGCCCCCGCGCACCGGGTCATGGCCAGGGTGAGGCCGCAGCTGGTCGTAGTAGCCGACGGCCGGGGTGGCGCCCCCCGAGACGGCGAAGCGGCCGAGGATCGGCGTGGTACCGGTGACCTGTACCTCGATGACGTCGTTGGTGCGGCCGACCGCCAGTTGGCTGCTCGGCGACGTGTGGTTCGTGCCTTGCAGCTGCACCCAATTGCCCTCCGTCGGCGTCGAGCCCGGTGCCGGGCCCCACAGGTCGGGCGGGATGGGGCGTGGCGTCGCAGGGACGAACACGGGATCGTCGACGTCGTAGTGGATCGCGCCGTTCACGACGTCGCCCGGAGTCGACTGGCATCGCAGCTCGAAGCGCAGGTCGAGCTCGGCAAGGGTCCCGTCGGCGGCGTAGGCGATGTGGTCGATGGCCAACCAGCCGCCGTCCCAGCAGGTGCGGTAGTCGTAACTCAACTGCAGTCCGGCTCGAGCTGGGTTGCCCAGCGTCGGGCGCACGGTGTCGGTGTAGTAGCCGGTGGGGATCGGTGCGCCGTCGCGGATCGGGGCCGATGCGTCGATGGTCCAGTTTCCGGCCCCGGCGACGGCGGCCCTGATGCGTGGCCCGCTCACCCCCACCGAGAGCCTGCTGGCCGCCGTGTACGTCGCCGAGCTCCCGTTCCCGAGCGCCCGCCCGTGAGACTCCATGCGGATCCAGTTGCCGGTGGCCGGCGTGGTTCCCGGCGCCGGCGACCACAGGTCGCCCGGGACGGCCGCCGGTGGCGGTGGGTCGAACAGTGGGTCGTCCGAGTCGTAGCGGACCGCGGCGTGGATCTGGATGCCGCCGCACCGGTACTCGAGGCGGTAGTCGAGCTCGTCGAGGGTGCCGTCCGGCTTCCAGCGGACGTGGTCGACCGCCAGCCAGCCGAGCGCGGGCATCCCGCACTCGTTGCCCAGGTGGGAGACCCCGGTGTGGTAGCCGAGGTCGTCGATGAGCCCGACGTGGTCGAGGTCCGCCCCATCCGCCAAGGCGAGCCAGAGAGACCAGCGATCGTCACCGTTGGCGACAAGGGTGATGCGCCCGCTCGTGCGTGCACTCTCGATCGTGAGCCGTGCGTCCCGGGGGGTGCGCAGGCCGTCGGGCGTGCTGGCCCAGCCGTCGATGGCCTGGACGTAGAGGTAGTTCCCCGAGGCCGGGAGCGCGTCCGCCGGTGGTTGCCAGAGATCGTCGGGCAGGCGGGTCGTGGCCTGCTCGGCCCTCCAGGTGTCGGTCCGGTAGAGCCCGCGGGCCAGCCCCCGCCGCGTGACGGGGAGCTGAGGCACGAACCGACGGACGGTCACGGGAGCGAGCGCCCCGATGGCCACCGCCCAGCCGACGGCAGTCGACGACGAGTCGCGGACATCGACGTACTCCGGGTCGCCGCCGGAGGACTCGGGACTGCCGGCCAGCCCGTGGAGGATCATCGCCCACTGGCCACGGGTGAGCAGCCGGTTGGGTCGGAAGCGGCGGTCGCCCAGGCCCGAGAGCATCGGCCGGCGGGGGCCGTCGCCATCGGGGTCCTGAACCAGGTGGCGGACCGCGCCCTCGAGCGCGGCGGGCACGTCGACCAACCCGTGCGGGGGCAGCGAGTCCACGGCCGGTTCCTGGGCGTAGCGATAGACCGTGCGCGCCGCCTGTCCGCGGGTCACCGGTAGCAGCGGGCGGAAGCGGCGGTCGGCGAGGTGCCCGCCGATGGGACGGCCCGGGTCGGACCCCGGGGCCATGAGCCAGGCCACGGCTTCGTCGGCGGGGAGGTCCAAGAGGCCGTGTGGTGGTGACGGCGTCGCCGCCGCCGGGGTGCTGAGTGCCGACCACCGACCGTCCCTGCGGGCGCTGACCTGGAAGGCGTGGGTGATCCCGTTCGCCAACTGCGGCACCGTTAGGCGAGTGGTCGCGGCCTCGTCATCGCCGACGGTCGCGACCCACGCTCGGTCCTGGTACACCCGGTACTGGTCGGGGCGCGGCCCGTCCGCAGCGTCGGTCCAGGTGAGGGTGACCGACCCGTCACCGGCGACCGCTCGAACCGTCGGCGACGGCTCCATCGGCGAAGACGTCTCGACCCCTCGAGCGACCGCCGGCTCCGGGGCCTCCGGGCCCGTGATCGTCGAGGCGGAGGAGGGGACCGCTGCCGCGAGGACCCCGACCACGATCGCTGCCACGGCGGCGCCCGGCAGTCGACGATCCATGGGTACACCCGTCGGCCGCGGCCTGGCCCAGTGAAGGGTGGTCCAGATCGTCGACACGGCCCGCGCGCCATGCGCGACCATCCAACGGTGGACGAGACCCGGGTCGACCGCTGGCTGTGGGCCGTCCGCGTGCACAAGACCCGGTCCGCCGCCACCGACGCCTGCCGTGGCGGGCACGTACGGGTCAACGGCCGAGCGGCCAAGCCCGCCACCCCGGTGCGAGTCGGCGACCGGGTGGAGGCGACCGTCGGCCCCCGCCGACGGCTGCTCGAGGTGGCCCGGGTGATCGACAAGCGGGTCGGGGCGCCGATCGCCGCCGAGTGCGTGGTCGACCACACACCACCCGACGAGCGCCCGACCGGGCACGCAATCGGCGTCCCGGTGCGCGACCGCGGCGCCGGCCGCCCCACCAAGCGGGACCGCCGCCAGATGGAGCGCCACCGCGGCCGGTGACCCCGCCCGTCCTGACGACGGCGGCCGCTGGGAACCCACTCCTCCATGGCCAGCGACACGATCGCCGGTCGGCCCTACTGCGCCCGCCGGCCCTCCTCGGCCTCGGCCACGATCTTCCTGATGCGGGTGGCACGGGTCTCGGGCTTACCGGCGCTGAGCACCCACCACAGCATCTGCTTGCGGGACGACGGCGGGAAGCTGTCCCACGCCGTGCGGGCCATCGGCGCCGCGTCGAGCGCAGCGGCGAGATCGTCGGGCTCGATGAGGTCTTCGACCGGGTCGTAGATGGTCCACCACCCGTTGGCCTGCGCGACCTCGACCACCCGACGGCCGGCGTCGGTGAGCAGACCCTGCGCCTCGAGGTCGGCGACGCGCTGGCGGTTCAGGCGCGTCCACGTGCTCTTCGCCTTGCGCGGGGTCATCAGTTGCAGGCCCCGGTCGTCGTCGAGGATGTTGACCGTCGAGTCGATCCACCCGAAGCAGAGCGCCTCCAGGACGAGCTCCTCGTACGGGACCGCCTCACGGCCGCTCGCCTTGCGCCACGACACGACCCAGACACCGCGGGCGCTGCCGTTGTGCTCGGCCAGCCACGCCCGCCAGGCCGCCCGATCGGGCGGGTGGTAGATCGGGAAGTCGAACTTCCACGCCTCCGGGTGCGCTGACGCCGACGGCGGCACGCTGTCGGCGGCGACCTCGTCCCCCACGTTGCGACTCTAGGAGGACGGCGTCTCGGACACCCATGCCCGCCCATTCGGCATCGGCTGACGACCGCCCGCCGCTGCGCTGAGCCCAACCCAGCGCAGCCAGCCGCATCAGCGGCGGCTCGTTGCGCTCGATCCAACCGAGCGCAGGGCGCCACCCTCCCGACGCCGGAGAGGACGCCGGCCAAACCGCGCTCAGCCCACGCTGCGCAGTCGGGGGCGGAGCGCCGCCTCGGTCGCCTCGTCGGCGGGCAACCAGGTGACGAGCAGGCGGTCGATGCAGTCGTCGAAGCGGAGGACCTCGAGGTCGAAGCGGAGCGGCCCGAGCGTGGGGTGGCGCAGCTCCTTCGCGCCCCGGGCCTTCGGCTCGACCTCGTAGGCCGCCCAGCGGCGGGCGAACTCGTCGACGTCCCGGAGGTCGTCGAGCAGCGCGGCGTAGTCGGCGTCCTGCGCCCAACGGGGCTCGGCCGCCCGGAGCTGGGCGACGAGCTGGTCGGCCACCTCGTCCCAGTGGTGGTAGGCGTCCCTCGCCGCCGGGGAGAGGAACGTCCAGCGGGCCAGGTTCGGCGGGTCGAGCAGGCCGAGCGGACCGGCGACGCGCTCGAAGGCCGGGTTCCAGGCCAGCACGTCCTTGCTCGGCGAGAGCACGAAGGCCGGGTTGGGGTCGAGCCCGGCGAGCAGGGTCCGCACGGTGGCGGGCACCTCGTAGCCCGACGGCGTCGACGGGCACAGCTCGCCGTGGGCGGAGATCATGGCCAGCTGGCCGAGGTGGAAGCGCTCGGCCTCGTCGAGCCGCAACGCATCGGCGAGGGCGGAGACCACCGATGCCGACGGGTGGGTGTCGCGTCCCTGTTCCAGGCGGATGAGGTAGTCGACACTGACCCCGGCGAGGGTGGCGACCTCCTCCCGGCGCAGGCCGGGCGTGCGCCGCCGGCCCCGGTCGGGCAGGCCGACGTCGGCGGGGCGGACCTGCTCCCGGCGGGACCGGAGGAACGTGGCCAGGTCGCTCACGGTCCCAGTGTGCCGCCGTTCGCGCCGACCCAGCCTGGCCCCCGCACTACCAGGATCGACCCGGCCTTCCTATGGCGCCGCGGCGGGCGCAGGGTGGCCGCCATGACCACCACCAACACCACCACCGCCCTCCCCCTCGCCCCCGGCCGCTGGGCCCTCGACGCCAACCACTCGTCGGTGGGCTTCACCATCCGTCACCTCGGCGTCTCCAAGGTGCGGGGCCGGTTCCGCTCGTTCACCATCGACGCCGCCGTCGGGCCCACCGTCGAGGAGACCTCGGTGCGCGCCGAGATCGACGTCGCCTCCCTCGACACCGGCATCGCCGACCGAGACGCCCACGTCCTGTCGGCCGACATCGTCGACGTGGCGCAGCGGCCGACGCTGTCGTTCCGGTCGACGTCGGTGTCGCTCGACGCCATCGAGGGCGAGCTGACGCTCGGTGACGTGACGCAGCCGATCACCCTGGACGTCGACTTCGGCGGCACCGCCGAGTTCCCCGCCGACGGCTCGATCCACGCCGGCTTCGAGGCCCGCGGCGAGCTCCGCCTCCGTGACTACGGCATCGGCACCTTCGGCATGGGCGACCTGGTGAAGCTCGAGCTCGACGTCCAGCTCGTGGCCCCGCCGACCTGATCTCGATGCAGACGCGGACGAGCCGCTCCCGCCGCCGCCGGAGCGGGGCGAGCGCGGCTCGTCGCGTACGACCGGGAGCCGGAGCGGCTCAGATGTCGTAGATGTGGTGCAGGACCCGCCTGACCTGCGGTCTCACTGACCGAATCGGGACCGAGTCCGCCAGGAGTCCGTGAGATTCTCCGTGGCCGGGCCGATCCATCGTTTCGCCGAACCCGTCACCCGCACCCTCGAGCACGACCTCGGCCTTGACTTGTTTGGTTGAGCCCATCAAGGAGCGCAGGGCAGGTGCCCGGCCAGGAGGGAGTCGATCTGGTGCCACTCGAAAGATCACTCCAGGGACGCTCGGGATAGATCGGACTCGCGAACCCACAATCCGAACACCCGCTCGTGGTGAGGCGAGTACCTTCGGCACGAAGAGTGTGCCTCGGGAGGAGCTGATGGATGTCGATCCGGACGCTTGGCGGCCGCTGACGGAGAACGAGGTCGCTCTCTTGGAGATTCTCACGTCGCTTGACTATCTGGGGGCAGCGCAGTTGCGTGATCAGGTTCCACACGCCGAGGCGCGACGAGGCTGCAAGTGCGGGTGCGGGACAATCGGATCTACGAGTTCGGACTGACTCGGCTCTGCCAGCACAGGTCAGTCGCAGTCGGCCGGTTCCTGGCGAAGCGGAAATCCTCGCCACCAGTCCTCCTGGTGGACTGATCCTGTTCCTCGCCGACGGCTACCTCAGCTCGTTGGAGGTGTACGGCTTCGGCGACTCTCCACTTCCACTGCCAACACCGGACGAAATCCGGCCATATGTAAGGGACGAATGACCATCCTTGCCGATTCAGGACCGAACGGCGCTAGAAGAGGCGCTGGTCCTCGGGGCCGTCGGACTGCGAGGTGTCATCTCTCGACTTGCGTCGGCGGGGACGTGGAAGCTTCGGTCCAGGCCCGTACTCGACGCCTGGCCCGCGCTTGGCTTCCGACACTCGGACAATCATCTCGCGCTGTTGGAGGTCGGCCAGGATGTCTCGGGCCCGATACACGTCGATGTCGAACAGGTTCTGAAGGGTCCGGTTCGTGACCTTGCCGTACTCATGCAAGTGGGCGATCACCTTGCGGTCGATCTCGTCGACAGTTCGGCGGTGATAGCGGACGGCGGCACCAAGGGCCTTCAACGCATCGGCACGAAGGCGGTACTGGCCCTTCCGACGCGAGCCTGTCTCGCGGGTTGCTTCGACCATCGCGGAGCGTTCCTCGGAGAGGCGCCGGAGGATGTTCTCGGCCTCGGACTCTCTCTTCTGCAGCGCTGGGGCGATCTGTTCTGCAGTGACCGTTCGCTGTTGGCAAAGCGTGAAGAGGATCAGCATCGCATCGGTGTCGTCTCGCTCTTCAGGCGCCAACTCGGCCACGTACCTCACGATCGAGTTTCGGGGTGCACCGCCGGAGAGAGCCACACGAACGAAGTCGATGCCCTCCTCGATCACCGGTGGGTCGTGTCCGATCCGGATCATCTCGCGAACCATCCGGTCGACGCCCCGCCCTGTCTCCTCCGCAAGCCGTAGCAGGCGGGAAGCCTTCGCCAGCGCCGGGTTCCGGGGCGTCGAGGCGTGGGTGAGGATGTTCGCCGGGGTCACGCTCCCGACCAGCGGACCGGGCGAGATCACCACGAACGAGGTCGGCGAGTGCTCGATGTTGACCGGGCCCGGCAGCCGGTAGTCGCGGTGGAGAAGAGCGTTCGAGAGCGCCTCCCTGATCGCGGCCTCGGGAAAGTCGCTGATCTCGAGCTGCTGCCCGCTCGGCAAGGTGAGCGGCGTGACGTTGCGCCTCGCCCACACCAGCTCCATCGTGCGTTCGAAAGCGAGCACCATGGGGAGGCTGATCCGCTCGACCAAGGCCGCCTCACCACCTGGCGTCGGGCGGTGCTGGTAAACGACGACTGCATCATCGGCCGGCGGCTCGCAGAACAAGACCTCACCCGCTCGCAGGAGCCGACCGTCGGAGTCGACGACGCCGAGCGCGCTCAGGAGGTCGCCATCGGAGAGCGACGCAAGTGGCCGCCGGTCGTCCGGGAAGCGCTGGAGCGCCTCGCGGGCCGACTCGAGCGCACGAGCGGCGATGTCGGCCACTCCGAGTGCGGACGGCTGCGCGGACCAGTCGACTCCGAGGCGTTCCTCTCGAAGCCGACGATGCTCCGTTGGCGAGAGCGGGAGGCAGTCCGTACCGACCCGATGGCTGGACCGGCCTTGCTTGTCAGCGTGGATCTCGAAGCTGCGCAGAACATCGACGGCCAGCATCGTCACATCGCCTCGCTGGAGCCTTCTGGCGCCGACCATCAGGGGCGGGTCCGTCAGCTCGTAGATCCTGCGTTGGCAAACCGTCGGATCCAGGTCGCAGCCCTGGAACGCTTCGACGCCGGCGGTGGCGTTGGCGACCCCCATGACGACGGTCCCACCGTCTGCGTTCGCGAAGCACACCACCGCGTCCACCAAGGTCTTGATGGCATCGTTTCGACTATCGGGCTGACGCTTGAAGTCGAGCTCACTCGATTCGAGGCTGGAGGGAACGGCGCCTTCGGCGATGCGTTCCAGGACCTGGTCGAGCTCCGTGGCAGAGAGGGGCACTGCGACAGTTTGGCGGAGTTTGGCGGATCCCGCCAGTGCGCAGATCCGCCAAACTCCCTCAAACGGTCCGGCCGCGGCCGACATCCCGAGTCCGCGAGGAGTCCGCTAAATCCTGAGAACAGGGGCGGAATCGCCGGTACGGGCTAGTACGCCCTGGACAAGTGTCTCCGCAGGTCAAAGGCCATAACCGACCCCTGACCTGCGGAGCGACCAGACCTCGGGTCTAGATGTCGTAGTAGAGGTGGAACTCCCACGGGTGCGGGCGGAGGCGGAGGGGGTCCACCTCGTGCTCGCGCTTGTAGGCGATGTGGGTCTCGATGAGGTCGTCGGTGAACACGCCGCCGGCCTTCAGGAAGTCCTGGTCGGCCTCCAGCGCCTCGAGGGCCTCGGGCAGCGAGCCGGGCACCTGCGGCACCTTGGCCAGCTCCTCGGGCGGGAGGTCGTAGAGGTCGCGGTCGACCGGGTCGGGCGGCTCGATCTTGTTCTGGATGCCGTCGAGGCCCGCCATCAACATGGCCGAGAAGGCCAGGTACGGGTTCGAGGACGGGTCGGGGCACCGGAACTCGAGGCGCTTGGCCTTCGGGCTCTTCGAGTACAGCGGGATGCGCACCGACGCCGAGCGGTTGCGCTGGCTGTAGACCAGGTTCACCGGCGCCTCGTAGCCCGGCACCAGGCGCTTGTAGGAGTTGGTGGTCGGGTTGGTGAAGGCGATCACCGAGCGGGCGTGCTTGAGCAGGCCGCCGATGTACCACCGGCCCATGTCCGACAGCCCGGCGTAGCCGGCCTCGTCGTAGAACAAGGGCTCACCGTTCTTCCACAGCGACTGGTGGACGTGCATGCCCGAGCCGTTGTCCTCGAACACCGGCTTCGGCATGAAGGTCGCGGTCTTGCCGTTGCGCCAGGCGACGTTCTTGATGACGTACTTGAACAGCATCAGCTGGTCGGCCATGTCGGCGAGGGGCGAGAAGCGGATGTCGATCTCGGCCTGGCCGGCGGTGCCGACCTCGTGGTGCTGCACCTCGACGTCGATGCCCACCGCCTGCAGGGCCAGGGTCATCTCCGACCGCAGGTCCTGGTAGTGGTCCATCGGCGGGACCGGGAAGTAGCCCTCCTTGTAGCGGGGCTTGTAGCCGAGGTTCGGGCCCTCGTCCTTGCCGGTGTTCCAAGAGGCCTCGATCGAGTCCACCGAGTAGCTCGCCGAGTGGGAGTCCTGGTGGTAGCGGACGTCGTCGAAGATGAAGAACTCGGCCTCGGGCCCGACGTAGCAGGTGTCGGCGATGCCGGTGCTCTGGAGGTACTCCTCGGCCTTCTTGGCCACGTACCGCGGGTCACGGCTGTAGTGCTCGAGGGTGATCGGGTCGTGCACGAAGCAGTTGATGTTCATCGTCTTGTGCTGCGTGAACGGGTCGATCACCGCGGTGTTCGGGTCCGGGATCAGGATCATGTCCGACTCCTGGATCTCCTGGAAACCTCGGATCGACGAACCGTCGAAGCCGAGGCCCTCCTCGAAGGTGTCCTCCTCGAGCTGGGAGACCGGGATGGAGAAGTGCTGCATGAGGCCGGGGAGGTCGCAGAACCGGATGTCGACGATCTCGACGCCCTCGTCCTTGGCCAGTGCCAGCACTTCGGATGGTGTGCGCTCCTGCACGGTTCCTCCTGCGGGTTTTCGGGGGTCGGGGCACGCGGGTGTGCCCCCCAGATGGGGAATCCGTCCAACCGGACGACGACGAGCCTCGCGGTGCGCCGTTTCCCACCCGTTGCCCGATTGTGAACGCTATGTGAAGTGGCGAGCCGTCTGCCAGGCCCCTGGTCCGGCCGTGGTTCACTGGCGGGATGGAGCGCCAACAGGACTACGTGCTGCGAACCGTCGAGGAGCGGGGCGTCCGTCTCATCCGCCTCTGGTTCACCGACGTCCTGGGCCAGCTGAAGTCCGTGGCCATCACCCCGGCCGAGCTCGAGAACGCCTTCGAGGAGGGCATGTGGTTCGACGGCTCCGCCATCGACGGCTTCAGTCGGGTGCAGGAGAGCGACGTCCTCGCCCGTCCCGACCCGAACACCTTCGAACTGCTCCCCTGGGCCGAGGCCGACGAGAACTCCGCCCGCATGTTCTGCGACATCGAGAACCTCGACGGCACGCCCTTCGAGGGTGATCCCCGCCAGGTGCTGAAGCGCAACCTCGACCGGGCCCACGAGCGAGGCTTCACCTTCTTCTGCGCCCCCGAGATGGAGTTCTTCTACTTCGGCCACGGCGACCCCGCCCAGGAGCTCGTCCCCCTCGACAGCGGGTCGTACTTCGACCTCACCACCGCCGATGTCGCCAGCGACCTGCGCAAGCGCACCATCCACATGCTCGAGGCGATGGGCATCCCCATCGAGTACTCGTTCCACGAGGACAGCCCCAGCCAGCACGAGATCGACCTGCGCTACACCGACGCGCTGTCGATGGCCGACAACGTCATGACGTTCCGCCTCGTCGTGCGAGAGATCGCGGTCGAGCGTGGCGCCTACGCCACGTTCATGCCCAAGCCCCTCCAGGGCGTGCAGGGCTCGGGGATGCACACCCACCTCTCCCTGTTCGAAGGCGACACCAACGCCTTCCACGACCCCGACGACGAGTACAAGCTGTCCAAGGTGGGCCGCAGCTTCATCGCCGGCCTGCTGGTGCACGCCCGGGAGATCACCGCCGTCACCAACCAGCTGGTCAACTCCTACAAGCGCCTCATCCCCGGGTCCGAGGCCCCGGTCCACGTGTCGTGGGCGCGCAACAACCGCTCTGCCCTCGTCCGGGTGCCACTCGCCAAGGCGGGCAAGGAGTCGTCCACGCGCATCGAGTACCGCTCACCCGATCCCGCCTGCAACCCCTACCTCGCCTACTCGGTGATGCTGGCCGCCGGCCTGAAGGGGCTCGAGGAGGGCTACGAGCTCGGCCCCGAAGCGGCCGCCAACGTGTTCGAGCTCACCGACGAGGAGCGCGCCGCCGAGGGCATGACCGCCCTGCCCCAGTCGCTGGCCGAGGCCCTCGACGAGATGGAGAAGTCCGAGCTGGTGGCCGAGGCACTGGGCGAGCACATCTTCGAGTGGTTCCTGCGCAACAAGCGGTCCGAGTGGACCGACTACAAGGCGCAGGTGACACCGTTCGAGCTGGCCCGGTACCTTCCGAGCTGGTAGCCACGGGCCACCACGAGTATCCACCGAGAGACCGAAGCGTGTTCGAGGGCGTCCACATGGAACCGTTGCTGCTGTTCCCCGACCCGGCCCCGCCGGAGCTGGCCCAGGCCCTCGATCTCGCGGGCTATCCCTGGAAGGCCGTGGGCGACGAGCTCGCCGCCGAGCGCAACGAGCCCGACGGCGGCTGGGACGGCGCCATCATCTGCGCCTACGACGACCCCGAGCGGGCCTTCGCGGTCGCCCGCACCCTGCGCAAGCGCGACCAGCCCCTCGAGCCGCTGCTGCTGCTGATCAGTGGCACCCAGCTCGGCGACCTCGAGCTGCGGGACGACCTCTTCGACGACTTCTGCCTCAACCCGTTCCACCCGCGCGAGCTCGAGGCCCGCCTGAAGCACCTCTTCTTCGCCAGTGGCCGTGGCACCCGCCCCGAGCTCGTCGAGTACGGCGACCTCGTCCTCAACCTCGAGACCTACCAGGCCGCCATCAACGGCGTGCCCCTCGACCTCACCTACATGGAGTACGAGCTGCTCACCTTCCTGGCGTCGCACCCCGGCAAGGTCTTCACCCGCGAGACCCTCCTCAGCCGGGTCTGGGGCTACGAGTACTACGGCGGCGCCCGCACGGTGGACGTCCACGTCCGGCGCCTCAGGGCCAAGCTCGGCGAGGAGCACGCCGGTCTGATCTCCACGGTGCGCTCGGTCGGCTACCGCTTCGGCCAGTCCCGGTGGAGCGCGTGAGGCGCTCACTCGTCGGCGCCCTGGCCGTCGCCGCCGCGGTGCTGCTGGCCGTCGCCACGGCTGCCCCGGCCGGCGCCCACACCGACACCGGCACCTTCAGCGCCACCCGGGCCGAGCCGGCGGCCGACGGCACCTACACCATCGATCTGCTGCTCACCTACGACAACGACGGCCACGGCGCCGAGGACGCAGCCCTCACGGTCACCGTCCAGGGCCCGACCGGCGGCCCCGTGCCCGTCACCATGGCGCCCGGCGATCGGGCCGGCGCCTACACCGGCGAGGTGGCGGTCGAGACGACCGGCGAGTACACGGTCACGGCCTCCTCGACCGAGCCCGAGGCGTCGACCACCTTCACGTTCGCCGTCGCCGAGGTGGCAACCACGACCACGACCGCCGCCGAGGCCCCCGCGACGACGGCCGCCGACCCGGAGGCCACCACGACCACCGCCGCCGACCGCGACGGCACCGACGACGAGGGTGACGAGGACGGGAACCTGGCCAGCATCGTGGTCAACGGGTTGCTGCTCATCGCTGGCGCGGCTGGCGCCTTCTTCGCCATCCGGTGGTGGCGCAACCGGCGCGGCGACGCCTCCGCCTCCTGACCCACCTCCCCTGACCTACCCCTCTGGACCAGCAGCGGGGACCCGGCCAGGACCCGCCCGGGCCACGTCGGCCCGCCGGGCCTGAGGCAAAGGGCCCACGCCGAGAAGGGACCAAGGTCCCGAATGCGTGGGTCGCCCTCAACCTGCGGGGCGCGTGCGACCGATGGGTTGCACATGACGAACGGGGCGCTGGTCATCGACCGCGACGAGCGACGCTCGGGTGCGGACCATCGTTGGGAGCGCGCCGCCGGCAGCACTCAGGGCATCCCCGGCCTGCGGGCCATCGACGTCGGCGCCGACCTCGCCGGTGGCGACACCGTCGAGCAGCTCGCCCGACGCGTGCTGCGCACACCCGACGACGCCCGCCTCCACCTCGCTCGGGTCCAGGGCCTGGTCGACGCGGGCCAGCCCGACGAGCTCTACGGCGCGGTCGTCGACTTCCTCATCGCCACCGGGACGACCGCGGAGCGCCTCCGCACCACCGTGCTCACGGGCGCCGCTCCCGCACTCGGGCCGGAGCGGACGGTGGCGTTGCGCCAGCACCTCGCCGCCGGACTGACCGCGACGGACCCCATCCCCCCGGCCCCCTGCTCGGTCTTGCACCTCGGGGTGACCGGGCGACCCCTGGTCGAGGTCGTCGACCTGCACCCGACCGTGACGGTGTGGAGCTGACATGAGCCAGCACCTGCAGCTCGCCGCCGGCCTCTACGCCCAGCCGACCCCCGTCGGCGCCTTCCACGCCGCCGAGGCCCCCGAGGCCGACGTCGTCACCCACCTCCTGCGCATCCTCCTCCTGCACCCGACCACCCCCGCCCTCGACGCGGACACCCTCGCGGGCTGGTTCCGGTGCACCCCCGACGACGCGCTGCGCATCGTCCAACACGCCCAGGAGGAGGGCCTGGTCGAGGGCCACCCCGAGCCCCGCACGATCTCGGGCGGGTCGCTCGAGCAGGTGCTCCCGCACCTCCTGCCCGCGCTCTCGTCGGACGGTCGGGCGCTCCTCGTGGACGCCCAGGGGTTCGTGGCCGGGTCGGCCGGGTTCGGCGCCGAGTCGGCGGAGGCCCTCGCCGCTCTCAGCGCCGATCTCGGCATCCTCCACGAGCGCCACCGGCGTCACTTCGACACCTCGGTCGGCCTGCCCACGAGCGCCTGGGCCCTCGTCGACGGCGCCGGCAACAGCCAGGTGGGCTTCTGGCCCCTCCACATCGGCGACGAGCGCTTCGTGCTCACCATCGTGGGCATCCCCCGCCTGCACCAGCAGGCCTTCACCGACCTGATCTGGGTGCTGATGCTGCGCTACGGCGCCGCCCCCACCCTGCCCTCCGCGACGTCCACCCCGACCCCCCTGCAAGGAGCCCACCAATGAGAGAGGACCTCCTCACCTCGATCCTCGCCGAGCTGAACGCCACCTCGGCCGACATCGAGGCCTGTGCGGTGCTGTCGACCGACGGCCTCATGATCGCTTCCCTCCTGCCCCAGGGACTCGACCCCGACCGGGTGGGCGCGATGGGAGCGGCCATGCTCTCCCTCGGCGACCGGACCGCCGCCGAGCTGTCCCGGGGCGACCTCGAGCAGGTGATGATCAAGGGCGGCCACGGCTACGTGCTGATGACCCATGCGGGTGCGGACGCCGTGCTCACCGTGCTGGCAAACCCGCAGGCCAAGCTGGGCCTGATCTTCCTCGACGCCAAGCGGGCCGCCGAGCAGATCTCCTCGCTCCTGTCGCCGGTGCCCAGCACCGTCCCGGCCTTCCCGGGGTGACCGTGCTGGCCGACATGGTGCCCGAGCAGGTCAACGGGACGGGCACGGAGCACCACCTGACCTTCCACGACGGCACCACCCGCCGGGTGTTCGTCACCGACATCGAGACGCCCTTTCCCGAGGGCAAGCTCATCGTCAGCCGGACCGACCTCGCCGGCGTCATCACCGAGATGAACCAGGCCTTCGTCGACATGTCGGGCTACTCCGCCGAAGAGCTGCTGGGTGCCCCCCACCACATCCTGCGCCACCCCGACATGCCCGCCCCCGCGTTCGCCGGCCTCTGGGACACCGTCCTCGCCGGCGAGAAGTGGCACGGCTACGTGAAGAACCTGCGCCGGGACGGCGGCTTCTACTGGGTGTACGCCACCGTCATCCCCAACGTCCGCAACGGCGAGATCGTCAGCCTCACCTCGGTCCGACGCAAGCCGTCGCGCACCAAGGTCGAGGCGTCCCAGGCCCTCTACCTGACGATGGTGTGACCATGTCCCCCGACCTGTCCGTCGCCCAGTTCACCGTGAGCCCCGACTTCGGGCCCGATCTCATCGCCTCGTGGTTCGTGTTCAACACCTGGATGCAGCGCCGCCTCGGCCGGCCCATCCACCTCGAGCTCCACGACAGCTTCGCCGCCCAACGCGCCGCGCTCGCCGCCGGCGAGGTCGACATGATCTACGCCAACCCGTCGGACGCCGCCGTGCTCGTCCGCTCGTACGGGTTCACCCCCGTGGTGCGGCCGGCGCAGCACCCCGACGAGGTCGTGCTGGCGGCCGCGGCGTCCTCGGGCATCCATCACGTCGAGGACCTGGCCCCGGGCACGCGCCTCGCCCAGACCGACGACCCGGACGTCTCGATGATCGCCCGCATCATGCTCGAGCCCGCCGACCTCGACGCCGACAACACCACGGTCGTCGAGTTGGACACCTACGTGCTCGTGGCCAAGGCGCTGCTCGACGGCCGGGCGGAGGTCGGAGCATTCCTCGACGAGGCCTTCGACGGGCTCTCCACGCTCGTGCGCGAGCAGCTGCGTCCGCTCGTCACCAGCCAGATCAGCGTCATCCACCACGCCCTCATGGTGGGGCCGCGCCTCGCGCCCCACCGAGACACCCTCCTGAGCGTCCTGGTGCCCATGGCCGACGACCCGGCCGGCGCCCGGGTGCTGGCCGAGCTGGGCATCGCCGGATGGCAGCCCATGGAGCACGAAGAGGCCGAGTTCCTCATCGACCTCATGGACACCCTCGCCGCCTGAGCCACCCCGGCCGTCGACGCCGATCCCGAAAACGACGAAGGCCCCCCGGCGGACCGGAGGGCCTTCGTACGACAGCGGGAACTGCTAGATCGCGCGGACGTCCTGCGCCTGCTCACCCTTCGGACCAGCCGTCACCTCGAACTCGACCGCTTGGCCTTCGTCGAGGGAGCGGTAGCCCGACCCCTGGATGGCCGAGAAGTGCACGAAGACATCCGGGCCGCTCTCGCGGGAGATGAAGCCGTAGCCCTTTTCAGCGTTGAACCATTTCACGGTACCGGTTGGCAAACCGATCCCCTTTCAGTGTTGCGGGGTCGGCCTACTGCGTGGGACGTCCCTGCTGGATTGGTATAGCGCGAACCACCGTAGCCGCCCCGAGCACCATGTGCTCTGAAAGTCCGCGAAACGCCGACTCGGGCGACGCCGCGGCGACGGCCGGTCGTTCAGACGTTCAGCTCGAGGAGCTCGCTGCCCTCGTGCTCGGCGTCGACCTCGCTCTTGAGCGCCCACCCGAGCAGACCCGCCAGCACCGCCCCGCTCAGCAACACGGAGACGGGCAGCACGAGCACGAGCGCGATCACGATGAGCACGGGTCCGGCCATGGCGAGATCCTAGCGAGCGGGCCGCGCCGGTCCCGAGCCGAGGAGCATCCCCGGCCCGGGCGGCGCCTTCCGGCTCAGACGGGCGACAGGACCCGGACCGGCGCCGGGTAGTCGACATCGACGGTGTCGTTGCCGATGCGGCCGTTGCCACCGTCCCCCCAGCACAGGAGCCGGCCGGTCACCTTGATCCCGCAGGTGTGGACGGGGCCGGCGTCGACCTGACGCCACCGTCCCGCCGCGAGCGCTACCGGTGCGGGCTGGTTGGTGAACGGCTCGCCGTCACCGAGCTCGCCGTTGCTGTCGAGGCCCCAGCAGGACAGGGTCCCGCCGGGTGTGCCGTTGGTCCGGGCACAGGTGTGCCAACCCGCCACGGTCACGCCGGCCCAGCGCGTCGATCCCTCTGCCACCCGCACCGGCGCCGCCGCGATGTCGTCGGTGGCGGGGGCGCCGTCACCGCGTTGGCCGTCCCGGTCCCAGCCCCAGCAGTACAGCCGCCCGAGGGCCTTGAGGGCGCAGGTGTGCGAGGCGCCCGTGGCGACCTGGACCCAGTTGGAGGTGCTGCTGGCCACCTCGACCGGCGTGGCCTGGTCGGCGAGGGGCGCGCCGTTGCCGAGCTGGCCGCCGCTGTCGATGCCGAAGCAGAAGAGCCGGTTCGTGGTGGTCACGGCGCACGTGTGGAACATGCCCGCCGACACCGTCCGCCAGGACGTCGAGCCGCCCGCCACCTCGGTCGGACGGTCCTTGTCGGCGATGACCGGGTCGTCGCCGAGGCGGCCACTGCCGTCACGGCCCCAGCAGAACAGCCGACCGGCCCGCGACCGGGCGCACACGTGCTCGTTGCCGGCGCTCACCTGCGCCCAGAAGCGATCGCCACCGGCGACCTCCACGGGCTCGCCGACATCGGTGTTGTCGCCGTCGTTGCCGAGCTGTCCGAAGAAGTCCGAGCCCCAGCAGAACAGATCGCCGCCGGTCGTGCGCGCACAGGTGAAGAAATCGCCGGTGGTCACCGACGCCCAATCCGTCCGACCGCCCGCCACCTCGGTCGGCACGGACTGATCCACGTTGTCACCGCCGTCCCCCAGCTGACCGGCCACGTCCGAGCCGAAGCAGTAGAGACGCCGCTCCGAGCTCACCGCACAGGTGTGGGTGCCGCCGGCGCTCACCTGGCGCCACGTCGTGGGCGCCGCAGGGAGCCCCTCCTGTGCGCCGGCGCCGAGCGCCGGCTGGACGGCGAGGCCTCCCAACAGCGCCACCGCCGCGAGCATGGTCACCAACATCCGGGTGAGTCGCATCACGCCCTCCGTGTCGTCCGCCCCGCCGATCCACTCGGCACCCGCAGGTTACGACAGTGCTGACGCCACTGCTAGGCCGTGGCGCTCTGGCCCCTGGGCACGAACGCCCACGCCTCGACCTCGACCAGCGCGCCGAGCGGTAGCTCGGCCACGCCCACCGCCGAACGGGCCGGCCGATGGTCGCCGAAGCACTCGACGTAGGCGTCGTTCATCGGCAGGTAGTCGGACATGTGGCGTAGGAACACCGTGGTCTTCACGACATCGGACAGGGTGGCGCCCTCGGCCACCAGGAGGCCTTCGAGGTTGGCGATGGCCTGGCGCAGCTCGCCGTCGACGCCACCCGTGACGATGGCGCCGTCCTTCAGGCCGATCTGACCGGAGCTGATGAGCCAGTCCCCCGCCCGGACGATGGGGGTGTACGGGCCGACGGGGGTACTCATGGACGCAAGGCTACGTGTCACGCCGGCCTCTCCTTCGTCTGAGCGCCTTCGCCATCCGGTTCCCCTTCGCCGCGACGCCGCTGCGCGCCGTCACCTCACGACGCAGAGAGCGCCACGCCCGTCGGCCAAGCGGGCGGCAGGCCCTGGTGGCGCCAGACGGCGAGTGCGACGGCGGCGAAGACGGCGTCGGAGCCGTTGACCGGTGCGCCGGTGCCGCCGTCGAGCTCCACCTCGACGTGCGGCGTGTCCGCGGCGCGGAGGACGCCGAACGAGCGGATGGTGAGGTCGTGCACCTCGCCGTCGTCGTCCACGACGAGCCCCTCGGACGTGACCCACCCGAGCGCCATGTGCGCGGCACCGATGCAGTACGAGCGCAGGACGACCTCGTCGAGGGGGTCGCCGCAGGCCACCCGCACCCGGAGCCCGTCGGGGTTGATCTCTGCTTCTGCGGTGGCCCCGCCGGGACTGCGCACCTCGGCGACCCCCGTCGCCGCACCGACGAGCACGGCGGCCTCGGCCCAGCCGGCGGCGCGCAACGCGGCCGATGTGTGCGGCCCGACGATGGCGACCTGCTCGACGGTGAGGCCAGGGGCCACGGCAGCGACCGCGTCGGCGATGCCTGGGGTGCGGGCCACCCGCAACACGCCATGGCCCGAGGCGTCGGCGCCGCCGGCGACCGGCGGGCGCTTCGGCCCGAGCCGGACCGTGTCCTCACGGGAGAGCAGCACCCGGACAGGGCGGCCGTGCTCGTCGGCGAGGCGACGCGCCACGGCCCCCACCTCCGACGCCGACTTGCCCCCGAACGCGCCCCCGTTGGCGAGCGGGGACGTGGGCGCACCGCCCGGCGCGCACCAGGAGGCGTCGGGCTCGAGATAGGCGGGCTCGACCCAGGTGGTGCGCAGGGTCGCCGCCCACTCCCCCTCCGGGACGTCGACGGGGTGGCCCAGCGCCGCGGTCGTGCGCCGGCCCTGGCGCTTGCCCGAGCGCTCCCGGGCCTCGCTCAGGGTCTCCCCGACGACCCACTCCCCGTCCGCGGCCCGCACCGCCACGAGGGCGTCCGCCGGCGCGGTGTCGTCGGCGAAGCCGGCCCGACCGAGCGCAACCGCAGGGGCGACCTGCTGCGGCACCCCGCCTTCGAGCGCCGCACGGCGCGAGGCGGCGTCGAGGTCACGGCCCGCGCCCGCCGCGCTCACCTCATCTGCGGTGGCGCCGTAGGCCTCGACGATGGTGCGCCACCCGGTGCACCGGCAGAGGTGGGCGGCGAGCGCCCGCTCCACCGCCGCCTCGTCGTCGGGGGCGACGCCCTTGGCCCGCAGGCCGGACAAGCGCACGATGATCCCCGGCGTGCAGAACCCGCATTGGCTGGCTCCCGTGGCGCAGAAGCGCTCGGCCCAGTCGTCGCGCTCGGCGGCACCGAGGCCCTCGAGGGTGGTGACCGAGCGGCCGGCCACCCGTCGCGCCGGGGTCACGCAGGACACCCGGGGCGCTCCGTCCACCAGGACGGTGCAGCACCCGCACTGGCCCTGGGGGCTGCAGCCGTCCTTCGC
Source organism: Acidimicrobiales bacterium (assembly GCA_016794585.1). Classification (NCBI taxonomy): domain Bacteria; kingdom Bacillati; phylum Actinomycetota; class Acidimicrobiia; order Acidimicrobiales; species Acidimicrobiales bacterium. Next base: position 108,739 of record JAEUJM010000015.1, on the reverse strand, counting down.
CGACCGCAGGCCGAGGCGGTCGCGCAGGACCTCGAGGAGGGAGGCGCCGTCGTCCGCGACGGACACCTCGCGGCCGTCGACGCTGAAGGAGAGGGTCACCGACCCCACGTTAGATTCGGGGGATGGTCGACCCCTCCCCCACGATCACCCGCCGCACCCTGCTCGCCGGGGCAGCCGGCGCCGCCGGCCTCGTGGTGCTCGCCGCCTGCGGGGGCGGGAGCGGCAACGACGGTGACGAGACCTCCGACGCCGACGGTGCCGACGCCACGACGCCCGGCTTCTTCCTGTCGGCCGTCTTCCCGCCGGAGGGCCTCCTGGTCACGGGCAGCGAGCAGCGCCTCCCCTTCACCCTCGCCGACTCGACCGGCGCACCCGTCGACGACCCACCGGCTTCGCTCGAGTTCGTGGTGCAGACCGCGGACGGCACCGCGGTGGGCGCGCCGGTCACCGTCGAGCGCCACGATCAGGGCATCCCCACCGCCTACTTCCCGCTGCTCTTCGAGTTCCCCACCGCCGGTGACTTCCAGGTCACCACCACGGTGGACGGGTCCGAGCTCGACCCGCGGGTCTTCCGGGTGTCCGAGCCGGACGCCGTGCCGGTCCCGCAGCCGGGCCAGCCGCTGATCGCGGTGGAGACCCCGACCACGGCCGACGCCCGTGGCGTGGACCCGATCTGCACCCGCGACCCCGACTGCGACCTGCACGGCGCCACCCTCACCGAGGTGCTCGCCGAGGGGGTTCCCGTGGCGCTGATGATCGCCACGCCCGCGTACTGCCAGACCGCGATCTGCGGGCCCGTGCTCGATGTCCTGCTCAGCCAGGAGGGCGCCTTCCCCGACGTCCGCATGGTGCACGCCGAGGTGTACAAGAACCCCGAGGCCGTGGAGAACATCGCCGAGGCCGAGCTGGCGCCCATCATCGACGCCTACCGTCTCAGCTACGAGCCGGTGCTCTTCCTCGCCAACTCCGACGGCACCATCGCCAAGCGTCTCGACACCATCTTCGACGAGACCGAGGTGGCCGAGGGGCTCGCCGCCCTCACCTGAGCCCAAACGCGACGATCCCGCCGGCGGTGCCGGCGGGATCGACCGATCGGTGGCGCGCCGGCGGCGCGGCGTCAGCGGTGCGTCAGCTGAACGACTGCCCGCAACCGCAGCTGCGCTGCGCGTTGGGGTTGTCGATCGAGAAGCCTGCGTCCTGCAGGCCGTCCTTGTAGTCGAGCTTGGCGCCGCGGAGCAGCTGGGCGCTCGACGGGTCGACGATGACCTTGACGCCGCTGCCCTCGTCGACGATGTCGTCGCCGGCGATGTCGGAGTCGAAGAACATCTCGTAGCTGAAGCCCGAGCACCCGCCCGGGCGGACCGCGACCCGCAGGGCGAGGGACTCGTCGCCTTCGGCGGCGATGAGCTCCTTCACCTTGGAGGCGGCGGTGTCGGTCACGACCATCACGCTGGTGTCGAGGACCGGGGAATCGCCCTTGGTGACGTCTTCGGTGAGGCTCATGGATCCATCCTATCGGTGAGGGGTTCGTTGGCTACGGGGCTGCGGGGTGACACGCCCACCAGCTCGACCTGGCAGGGCGAACGGTGGACCAGGCTGTGGAATTCGGCAACCTCGTCGTCGCCGAGGGTGTCGACGAGTCCCTCGACCATGCCGCGGTGCAGGCCGCAGACGAGATCGGGGTTGGCCTCGGCGAGGTCGCGGAACGGGCAGTGGGTGAACCCGACGGTGACGCCGGCGGCGTCGCCCTCGACCTCGGGGTCGAAGCCCATCTCGGCGAGCTGGCCCATCAGGGCCTCGAGGCACGGGGTGCCGTCGGGGAAGGACTCGGCGTCGAGGCGGCCCTGCTCGCGCCCGGCCTCGGCGGCATCGGCGCCCTCGAGGCCGGCGGCGTCGGCCATCTTCAGGAGCATGGCTGCGAGGCGCGGGAACGCCGGCGGTTCGAGGCCCAGCGACGGGGCGTCGACGGCGAGGGAGTAGAGGTGCTGGGGACGCCCGACGCCACCGGTGTTGCCGATGCGCAGGTCGAGCAGGCCGACGTCGCGCATGCGGTCGAGGTGCGGGCGCACGGTGTTGACGTGCAGGCCCAGCGTCTCGGCGATCTCGGCGGTGGACCGGGGCGCCGGCGAGCGCGCGAGCTCGAGGTAGATGGCGTACCGGGTGTTGTCCCCCAGCGCCTTCAACACGTCGAGCCGAGCGTCGTTGGCCACGAGCAGAGATTACACGGACAATCCCGGTAAAATCACCGGCGTCATGGCGAATCCTGCGACGACGGCGCCCGAGCGGCCCTCCACCGAGGAGGTGATGGCGTTGCTGCGCGGGGTCATCGATCCCGAGCTCGGCAGCGACATCGTCGACCTGGGGATGGCCAAGGGGGCCGTCGTGGCCGACGACGGCACCGTCACCCTCACCATCGCGCTGACCACGGCGGGCTGCCCGCTGCGGGCGCAGATCCAGAAGGACGCCAAGTCCCGGGTGGCGTCGCTGCCGGGCGTGACCTCGGTGAAGATCGACTGGACCGAGCTCTCCGCGGAGGAGAAGGCGGCCACGATGGGCAAGGCCCGCCTCAACGCCGCCGAGCGGGCCCCCGAGACCGAGATCCCCGCCACGGCCAAGGTCATCACCATCGCCTCCGGCAAGGGTGGCGTGGGCAAGTCGTCGGTCACGGTGAACCTGGCCGCCGCGCTCGCCCACCGAGGCTTCACCGTCGGCGTCCTCGACGCCGACATCTGGGGCTTCTCGGTGCCGCGCATGCTGGGCATCGAAGGCCGCCTCATGGGCGAGGCCGGGCCGGCGGTCGGAGAGGGGTCGGCCGACGGCACCGGCGACGAGCCGGCCGCCAAGAAGATCGTCCCCCACACCCTGCCCATGGGCGACGGGGTGCTCAAGGTCGTGTCCATGGGCTTCCTCGTCGACGACGAGGAGTCCGCCCTCATGTGGCGGGGCCTGATGCTCAACCGGGCGGTCCAGCACTTCCTCGAGGACGTCCGCTGGGGGGAGCTCGACTACCTGCTGATCGACATGCCGCCGGGCACCGGTGACGTGGCCATGGGCCTCGCCCGCATGCTGCCCCGGGCCGAGATGGTCATCGTCACCACCCCGGCGGTCGGCGCCCAGAAGGTGGCCATCCGCGCCGCCAACATGGCCCGCAAGAGCCACGTGCGGGTGGTCGGCGTCATCGAGAACATGAGCGCGTTCGTCTGCGACCACGGCGAGTCGTACCCGCTCTTCGGGGCCGGTGGCGGTGCCACCCTGGCCGCCGATGCCGGTGTCCCCCTGCTCGGCCAGGTGCCCCTCGAGCCGTCGGTCTCGCTCGGCGGCGACACCGGCGCCCCCATCGCCCTCGGCGACGGCCCCGCCGCCGACGCCTTCCGCGCCATCGCCGAGGTGATCGTCAACGAGGCCGTCCCCCCGGTCGAGATGGCGGGCTGCTCCGCCCGGATGCTCGACGCCGCCGTGGCGGCGCTCGACGCCCTCGATGGGGCCACCCCCGCGACCTGACGGGTCCGGTCCCCGATCCGGTATCCGAGAATCGGCCCGACCCCTGCTTGCGGGGGGAACTCGCGACGCAGGCCAGGCATCACTTCGGCCGCCGCGGCCGAATGCTGCAAAAGGCGCGAACAACGGGGCAAGGGGACGCGGGGTCACGTCCTGTGGCGCCGTTCGAGCCGGCGCTCCGACGTCCCGGAGTTCTCGGAAGCGATCGGCCGCCTCAGGCGGCTTGAGGCTTCCGAGAAGCAGGGACCGGGCGCCGGTTCCGGGTTCTGGGAAGGCTGAGACCGTGTGCAGCGGCCTGACGCTTCCGAGAAAGGGAGGTCGGCCGCCAAGGAGCGCCGCCTCCAGGGTCAGCGGATGCGGAGCTTGGCGAGGCCGGGAGGGAGGGAGCCGACGACCTTGCGAGGTTGCGCGGGAGGGTCGGGGAAGGGGACGGCGCACGCGTCGTCGTCGGTCTGGCCGGCGTCGACACCCATCCCGCGCAGGATGAGGCGGCAGTCCCACTCGGTCTCGATGGACATGGACTCGGCCGGCCCCTCGTAGACGTCCACCACCACGGCGTCGTCACCCGGGTAGAGCCGGCGCAGGTACTCGGGGGCGTAGACCGACACCCCGGCCACCTCGCCGACGACCTCCTGATCCGGTCCCGGCCAGAAGTCCTCGTACAGGAACGGCGCCGTCGACTCGCAACACCCCGTTCCGATGGTGATCGTCAACGCCCCGTCCCGCGCCTCGATCGCGCGGCGCACCACCGCCTCCGCAGCAGCAGTTGCCTTCACGCGCACACCGAGAGCGTAGGCACCGACGCAACCAACCACCGACCCCCTGCAAAACGGGGTGGCGAGCCGTGGTGCTGCACATGACCAGATCGGCGGGTGGCGCCGGAACGGCTTCGGGCCACGCTGCGGGCGCAGCCCGCCGCCCGCAAAACGGGGTGGTGAGACACGGAGCCAGCCGGCCGGGTGGCGGCGGAACGGCTTCGGGCCACGCGCAGCAAGCGACGAGCGCAGCGAGGAGCGGCGAGCATGGCCCGAAACGGACTCCGCCGACAGGACCCGGCCGGCGGGAAACCGGATCTCGCGGGGGCAGCCCCCTCAGCCGTGTTGCCAGACCCGGGACTGGAGGGTGCGGACGCCGTCGAGGGAGACGGCGTCGATGCGGGCCATCTCGTCGGGGGTGAGGGCCCAGCCGAGGCCGCCGGCGTTCTCGCGAGCCTGCTTGGCGTTCTTGGCCCCGGGGATCGGCACGGCACCCTTCTGCACGAGCCAGCGCAGCGCCACCTGGCTGGGGGTGCGGCCGTCGTGGCGCTCTCCGATGGCGCGCAGGTGCTCGACGACCGGGTCGATCTTCTCCATCGGGTGCGAGGAGAAATTGCGCCGGCCGGGGGGCGGGTTGGCCGCGCTGTACTTGCCGGTCAGGCGGCCCTGGGCGATGGGTGAGTACGCCAGAGGTACCACGCCGAGTCGCTGGCAGGCGGCGATGAGGCCCACGTTCTCGGGGCGCCGGCGCAGGATCGAGTACTCGATCTGGTTCGAGGCGAGGGCCACGCCCCGCTGGGCGAGCTCGCCGTGGATGGCCGTCATCTCGCGCTCGGAGTAGTTCGACACCCCGACTGCGGACGCCAGGCCGTCGTGGACGACGGCGGCGAGGGCGTCGGCCAGCGCCCGGTGCGAGCGGAGGCTGACAGGACCGTGGATCTGGTACAGGTCGACGCGGTCGACGCCGAGGCGGTCGAGCGAGGCTTCGAGCGCCGAGCGCAGCGCACCCTTGACGCCGAGCTTCCAGGGTGACGGCATGAACTTGGTGGCGATGACGAGGCGGTCGCGCTCCACGCCGCTCGAGGCCAGTAGGCGCCCGATGATGCGCTCGCTCTCGCCACCGCCGTAGACCTCGGCGGTGTCCAAGAGCGTGACGCCGGCCTCGACCGACGCCTCGAAGGCCTCGGCGATGGTGGCCTCGGTGAGGGTCGAGTCGTAGCCGCCCATCCCCCACGTCGACTTGTCCCCCCAGGCCCAGCACCCCACCCCGATGGGGGCGAAGGCCTTGTCCAGCCCGGCGAAGCGGACCCGGTCACCGTCGGCGCTCATCCGCGGCACGCTACCGCCGCGGCAGGCGCAGCCCGCCGCCCGAACGACGGGGTTGGTGCGTCGGCGAGCCGGCACGAAAGCAAGGCGGGTGGCGGCGGAACGGCTTCGGGCCACGCGCAGCGAGCGACGAGCGCAGCGAGGACCGAGCGAGCATGGCCCGAAACGGAATCCGCCGACAGGACCCGCCGAGCGGGACCCACGGGAGACCCGACGCGCGGGGGCAGCCCCCTCAGATTTGAGGGCTCAACAGCGGGTAGTGGAAGTGGTTGTCGCGGCCGGCGGTCTCGGGGTTCACGTGGACGTGCTTGACCTGGCGGTAGGCCTCGAAGCCGAAGGTGCCGAGCTCACGGCCGATGCCCGACTGCTTGTAGCCGCCGAAGGGCCGCTGCGGGTCGATCAGGTGGTAGTCGTTGATCCACACCGTGCCGGTGCGCATCTGCGCCGCCACGCCCTTGGCCCGGTCGAGGTTGCCGCTCTGCACGCCGCCGGCGAGGCCGTAGATCGAGTCGTTGGCGATGGCGACGGCTTCCTCGTCGGTGTCGAAGGGGATCACGCAGAGGACGGGGCCGAAGATCTCTTCCTGGGCGATCTTGGCGCCGTTGTCGACGTCGGCGAAGATCGTCGGCTGGAAGTAGGCCTCGCGGTCGAGGCCCTCGGGCAGGGCCTCGGGCTTGGCGCCGCCGGTGATGGGCTCGCCCACCTCGTCGCGGCCGAGGGCCACGTAGCGCTCGACGGTCTCGACCTGGCTGCGGTGCACGAGGGGGCCGAGGTCGGTCTCGAAGTCGAGGGGGTTGCCGAGGGCGATCTTGCCGGCGCGGTCGGCGAGCAGGCTCACGAACTCGTCGTAGATGCTGCGCTGCACGAGGGCCCGGGTGCCGGACTCGCAGACCTGGCCGCCGTGCATGAAGGTGCCCCAGAGCACGCCGGCGGCGGCGAGGTCGAGGTCGGCGTCGTCGAGGACGATGTTGGCGGACTTGCCGCCCAGCTCGAGGGTGACGGGCTTCACGGTGGCCGAGGCCAGCTGCATGATGCGCCGGCCCACTTCGGTGGAGCCGGTGAAGGCGGTCTTGTCGACGAGCGGGCTGCCCGCCAGCTCCTCACCGACGGTGCCACCGGGCCCGGCGATGATGTTGACCACGCCAGGCGGCAGGTCGGCTTCCTGGATCAGCTCGGCGAGCTTGAGGGCGGTGAGCGAGGTGAAGGTCGCCGGCTTGATCACCGTGCAGTTGCCCGCGGCGATGGCCGGGGCGATCTTCCACGACGCCATGATGAACGGGAAGTTCCACGGGATGATGCCCGTGCACACGCCCATGGGCTCGTAGCGGACGTAGTTCTCCGAGGCCGGGAAGGGGCTGCCCTCGAGGTCGACCTGGTCGGGCTGGGTGTCGGCCATCTTGGCGAACCACTCGAAGGCGCCCTTGCCACCCGGGATGTCGGCCAGGCTGGCCTTGCGGATGGTGCCGCCGCTGTCGCGCACCTCGAGCTCGGCCAGCTCCTCGGCGTGCTCGCCGATCAGCTCGGCGATGCGGTTGACCTTCGCCGCGCGCTCCTTGCCGCTCATCTTCGGCCACGGGCCCTCGTCGAAGGCCTTGCGGGCGGCCTCGATGGCCCGGACCGCATCCTCGCGGCCCGCCTTGGCCACGTCGGCGATCTTCTCGCCCGTCGCCGGGTCGTGGGTGGCGAAGGTCTCGCCGGAGGCGGCGTCGCAGAGCTCGCCGTCGATGAAGAGCTGGTAGTCGGCCATGTGTCAGTCCCCCTGGACTTGGCGTGTGTGACGCGAACGTATCCCGACGAAACCCCGTCCGGCCAAGTGCGACGTGTGGGATCGGGCGAGTCGAGACGATCGCGTCGAGACGTCGGCCGAAGCACCGCTGGACAGGTGCGACACTGACGCCGTGGCGGACGTGGACCCGGAGGAGCTCGTGCGGCGCGGCATCGTCGATCCCGACGCGCCCGACGCCGACGAGATCCTCTCCTTCGCCCGGCATCTGCTCGATCGAGGCGCGACCCTCGATCAGCTCGAACGCGTGAGCGCCACCCTGCCCGAGGTGCCGGGCGCTCGGCTCCGAGTCCTCGGTGCGGTCAGCGCCGACCTCAACCTCCGGGGCGGATCGCCGCGCCTCACCCTCGCCGAGGCCGCCGAACGCCACGGGGTGGACCTCGCCACCGCCCGACGGGCGTGGCGTGCCCTCGGCTTCGCCGAGCCTCCAGCCGACGATCGCGCGGTGACCGAGGAGGAGGCCGAGCTCTTCGGCCTCCTCTCCTCCCTGTCGGTCCTCGAGCCGGAGACCGCCCTCCAGCTCCTGCGGGTGGTGGGGGCCTCGGTGGCCCGCATCGGCGATGCTGCGGTCGCGGCGCTGCGGCTCTCGTTCGAGGTGCCGCTGCTGAGCTCGGGGGTGCGCTACGTCGAGGTCGCCGACGCCTACACCGACCTGACCGAGGTGCTCATGCCGCAGACGGTTCGAGCGGTGGACATCATCCTGCGACGCACCATCGCCCTCGCCGCCGAGCAACAGTGGGCCACCGATGCCGAGGGCTCGTCGACCACCGCCCGCTTGGTGGTCGGCTTCGCCGACATGGTCGGTTACACGGCGATGGCCCGGTCCCTCCCGACCGGCGATCTGGTCGCCACCATCGGCACCTTCGAGCGGGAGGTGGTCGACCTCGTCACCGACCACGGCGGCCGGGTGGTGAAGCTCATCGGCGACGAGGTGATGTTCGTGCTGACCGAGCCCGCGGACGCCTGTGATCTCGCCATCGCCCTCGCCTCGGAGTTCGCCGACCACCCCTCGGTGCCGCCGCTGCGGGTGGGCCTGGCCGCCGGTGAGGTGCTCACCCGCGATGGCGACTACTACGGCCGGGTGGTGAACGCCGCCTCCCGCCTGGTCGAGCTGGCCGACCCGGGCGGCGTCGTGGTGTCCGACGGCGTGCGCGACCTGCTCGGCGATAGGTCCGGTTTGGAGGCACTGCCGCCGACCCGGGTCAAGGGCTACGACGAGCCGGTGCAGGCCTTCCGGCTGCGCTGACGGGCCCCGCGCCGTCAGCCGGCGTGCCAGGCGGCGTCGAGGTCGTCGCGGTCGTCGCCGGTGACGTGGCCCTCGTCGGCCAGCTTGCGCAGGTGGGCGTGCACCGTGTGGCGGGCGATGGGGTGGCGCTCCTCGTCGACGTCCACGTAGACCACCTCGACCAGGCGGTCGATGGTGGCGGTGCCCTCCCCCTGGAGGGCGGCGAGGATCGACGCCTCGCGCTCGGCCCGGTGGCTGACGTAGTGCTCGAGGACGGCCTTGGGGTCCTCGATGACGTGGCCGTGGCCCGGTGCGATCTTGCGCAGGCGCATGCCCCGCACCCGCTCGAGCGACTCGAGATACGTGGCCATGTCGCCGTCGGGCGGGCGGATCACGACCGTCGACCCCTCCATGATGTGGTCGCCGGAGAAGAGGGTGTGCTCCTCCTCGAGCTTGTAGCAGAGGTGGTTCGAGGCGTGGCCGGGGGTGTGGACCGCGGTGAGGCGGAACTCGGTGGCCTCGATCTGGAAGCCGTCCTCGATGACGGTGTCCACCACCGCGGCATCGACCCCCTCCGGGGCACTGAAGGCGAGCACCTCGGCGCCGGTGCGCTCCTTCAGGCCGGCGGCGCCGGGCCAGTGGTCCTCGTGGGTGTGGGTGAGCACGATCCAGCGGATGCGGTCACCACCGCAACCGGCGATGGCATCGAGGTGCTCGTCGTCGGCGGGCCCCGGGTCGATCACCGCGATCTCGTCGATGCCCACCAGGTACGTGTTGGTGCCGGGCCCCGTCATGATCCCCGGGTTGGGGGCGAGGATGCGCCGCACCAGCGGGCTGAGCGCACGCGCCACGCCCACGATCATCTCGGGCGGCGGCGGGGCTTCGGTGGTGTCGGTGATGCTCATGATGGGGTCTCCATTCCGACGGGGCCGGCGGCGGCGGCCGCCAGCACGGCGTCGGCATCGGGATAGGCGCTGAGGATCTCGAGGCTGTGCTCGGTGGGCCGGATCAGCTCGAAGCCACCGGCCGAGAACCGGTCGAGGGCGTCGGCCGGGCGCGCCCACAGGGCGGCGATGGTCTCGTCGCCGTCGTGGCGGAGCAGGTGGTCGTCGGGCGCACGCCCCACGAAGAAGCGCGTGTCGTAGCGACGCGGCGCCCGCTCGGGCGTGATCCAGTGGGCGAAGTAGTGGAGCTCGCCGAGTGGGAGGAGCAGGCCCTCCTCGGCGACGACGTCGAGGAGGTCGACGTCGCCGTGGTCGACTGCGGCACGGTGGCGGTCGAAGCGGGCGGCCAGGTCAGGATCGGCCAGCCGCAGGGGCCGGCCGTCCTCGTGGCGGGCGACGAGCAGGCCCGCCTCCTCGAAGCACTCGCGCACGGCCGCCACCCAGAAGGCGAGCCCGCCGGCGGGGAGGCCGAGCACCGCCGAGGCGGAGGCGTCGTCGTGGCCCGTCGAGCGCGACGCCCAGAGCGGGGAGCGGTCACCCGGGTCCACGGCGCCGCCGGGGAAGACGTAGGCGCCGGGGACGAAGCCCGAGTCGAGGCGGCGCCGAAGCATGGCGACTTCGAGACCGCGCTCGCCGTCTCGGACCAACAAGACGGTGGCGGCATCGCGCACCGCCACGGCGTCACCGGCGCCCACGGGGAGCGTGGCCGTCACGGGCCGAGCTCGATCAGCGGCCCGCCCGACGGGGGACGGGACGCCGGCGGCCCGAAGTCATCGACCTCGTCGACCTCGTCGACATCGACCACGTCGCCGCGACGGTCGCGGTAGGCGAAGACGGTGTCGTACACCTTGGCGCCGTCGTGCACGCCGAAGGCCACGAGCTTGTGCTGGTAGCGGCGCAGGATGGCGGCTCGGACCACGGCACGCGTGGGTGGGAACAGCAGCGAGAGCGCCAGAAGGTCGGTGAAGAAGCCCGGCGTCAGCAGCAAGGCGCCGGCCAGCAGCACCAGGAACCCGTCGACGACCTCACGGGTGGGGACCGACCCCGAGCGCACCGTCTTCTGCATGCGCATCAGGACGCCGAGGCCCGCCCACTTGCAGAGGTAGGCGCCGGCGAAGCTGATGAGCACCAGGACGACGAGGGTCTGGGGTACGCCGAAGGTCTGCGCGGCGGCCACGATCACCCAGAGCTCCACGATGGGAACCACCAGGAAGAGGAGCGTCAGGAGCAGCAACATCGCCCTTCAAGGCTACCGGCGGCGCCCGGGATCGGGGCCGGGCGGACCGGGTCGATCCGACCTCGTCAGACGCCGGTGGCGACGAGCATGATGACGATCGACAGGCTCACCAGCAGCCCTGCGATCAGCCACATCCAGCGCTGGCCCTCCGGTGTCTCGGCGGGGTTCACGGTCTCGAGCGCGGTGCGGGCATCGGCCAGCTTGCGGCGCAGCTCGGCCGACTCGTCGGTGAGCCCGGCCAGCGCGGCGTCGGTGTCCTCGTCAGCATGGGCCCGGGCGTGCCCGGCCAGGGTGAGGGTGTCGTGGCCGTCCGAAGACGACGCCTCGAGCTCGTGCAGCTGGCGCTGGAGGTTGACGTAGCGGCTGCGCAGGTCGGCCACCGCGGCGTACTGGGTCTGCAGCTCGGCGAGCTGGCGGGCCACGGCGCGCTGGCGACCGGTCGCCGACGCCGCCTCCTGCTTGGCCTCGTCGAGCCGCTCCTGCAGCTCCGCCCGCTCGGCCTGGAGCTCGGCCAGCTGGGTGATGAGCGCATCGGCCTCGCTGACGCCGCGGGCGGCCGAGTCCTGACGCACCGAGGCCCACCGCAGCTCGTCCGACAAAGCCGACACCTGGTCGATGCCGGCGGCGCCGACGCCGGCCAGCAGCTCCTCGACGAGTTGGCACACGCGAAGGGCGTCGTCGAGCTCGATGGGGTTGTCGTCGTCGATGTGGGCCCACTGGTTGCGGGCCTCGCGCAGCTCGCCGATCACGTTGCGCAGCCCGGGATCGAGGTCGCGGGCGAACACCGGGCCCCAGAAGCGGTTGAGCACGTCGAGCTGGAACTGCGGATCCGACACGGAGACGAGGAAGTCGGCCCGCTTGCCGAGCTTGGCCGCGGCGACGAGGATCCACTCGTCGTCGGGGATGTGGGCGGCCATGTGAAGGTCCACGTACGGCGCCAGCCCCTCGGCCAGCACCTCGAACGCCACCCCGACCTGGGCGCGGTAGCTCTGCAGCGCACTCACGGGCTTCACATCGGCACCCAGCGCCAGATGTGGAGGACCCCCTTTTGGTGAAATTCGGGGATCCTTCCTCGATGGGACACCCGGCCCCGAGGAGATCCGCCGTGACTCAGTAGGAGCGAGCGCCCGCCGCCGCCGTCAGCTCACGCGGACCAGGATGGCCTTGCGCTCGCTCTCGTTGAGACCACCCCAGATGCCGTGCGGCTCGCGGATCGACACCGCGTAGTCGAGGCAGGGCTCCTTCACCGAGCAGGTGGCGCAGATCTCCTTGGCCCGCGCCTCACGGTCGAGCTTCTCGTCCTTGCGCTCGAACTGCGGTGGCGGGAAGAAGACGGCGGCCTGTGGCCCCCGGCACGCTGCCTTCATCTGCCACGAGTTGTCAGCTGTCTGTGCACTCACGAATTCGCCCCCCTTCAGGCGGAAGGCGAACGTAGACGCGCCGAAAGTTGTCCACAAGGGGCAACTTTTTCACGCACTATGGGAGCTATCGCGAGCGCTCAGCGCCGTTCGCGGTAGTCCCGGGCGGCGCCCTCCTCGGGCTCGACCTCGAGGATCATCCCCGAGATGCCCACCACGCGCACCGGGTCGCCGGCATCGATGGGGGTGGCCCGGTTGACCCGTGCCCGCCACAGGGCGTCGCGGATCTTGACCGTGCCCTCCGGATCGACGTCGACCATCGCCTCGCCCATCTCCCCGATCATCCACTCGCGGCCGATCGTCGGCGTGGCGAAACGCGTGCGGACCATGGCCGGCATGCCGGCGATCATCGCCACCGCCATCCCGATGAACGAGACACCGAGGGTGATCCAGGAGAGCGAGATGCCGTCGTACAGACCGAGCGTGCCGACCACGTAGGCCACCATGGCGAAGCCGGTCCAGAACCGTGGCACCCCGGTCTGTATGTCGATGCCGAAGGCGAACATCGACAGGACCAGCAGGGCGGCCGCCCAGGTGTTGGTGGGCAGCACGTCGAGGCCGTAGCACCCGCCGATGAAGAAGCCGGCGCCGACCACACCGGCCACCCCGACGCCGGCGGTGAAGAACTCGAAGAGGATGAGGGCCATCCCGATCACGAAGAGCAGATAGGCCACGGCGGGACTGGCCACGGTGTGGGCGAGCTGGGACCACAGCGGCGGCTGGGAGAAGACCGTCGGGGTGACGGGCTCGCGGGTGGGCCGGCCGTCCTCGCCCTCGACGACGCGCGACTCGAAGCCGTCGAGCTCGACGTTGAACAGGCCGATGGTGGGGGCGGCCCGGTCGACCACCCCGGCCTCGACCGCTTCCTCGTCGTTCAGGGTCTCGCCGCCGGGGCCGGTGATGCGCGTGCCGGGGGCCATGCCCGAATCGGCCGCGGCTGCGACCAGCAGCGCGGCCTCGTCGAGGGCCTTGGACCCCGAGGGGCCCACCCAGACCGCCACGGGGACGTCCGACTCGCGCATCTGCTCGGTGAGGGCCTCGATGTCGGCGTCCGACACCACCGCGCCAGCGCTGTTGAGCTGGAGGGTGACCGACAGCGCGTCCTGCGCCTCGGCGTCCTCGATCGCCCCCGAAACGAAGTCGACGAGGACCGGGTCGAGCAGGCCGCTCACCTTCACGACGTTGGCCCGGCCGGCGGGAACGTCGTCTTCGGCCCGCGTCGTGCCGCGCGCCGAGGCCGCCGGGGCGGCGACGAGCAGCAGGGCGAGGCCGAGAAGGACGGCGCCGACGGCACCGGTGGGTAGTCTGCGCACGAAGCGCCTCCGACGAGAGATTGTCCGTGGATCCAGCGCAGTTCCTCACTGAATCACGTGTGGTCATCGTGGCCGGGAAGGGCGGTGTCGGCAAAACGACCGTGACCGCCGCGCTCGCGCGCACGGCAGCGCTCGCCGGCCTCACCACCCTCGTCGTCGAGGTCGAGGGCAAGAGCGGCCTGGCCACGCTGTACGGCCAGCCGCCCTTCGCCTACGACGAGGTCGTGCTCTCCCCCGGCGGCCCTGGGGGCGCCGCCGACGTCATCGCCCGCACCCTCACCCCCGACGAGGCCCTGCTCGAGTACCTCGGCGACCACGGCCTCAACCGCATCTCGCGCCGCCTGGTCAGCTCGGGCGCCCTCGACGTCGTGGCCACCGCCGTGCCGGGCATCCGCGACATCCTCGTACTGGGAAAGGTCAAGAGCTTGAGCCGCGAGCCCCGCCTCGACCTCGTCCTGCTCGACGCCCCGGCGGCGGGCCACGCCATCACGTTCCTGGGATCGGCCCGGGGCCTCGTCGACGCGGTGAAGGTCGGGCCCATCAACACCCAGGCCCAGGACGTCATGGACCTGCTCCGCGACCCCGAGCTGTGCCGGGTGCTGCTCGTCACCCTGCCCGAGGAGACGCCGGTGAACGAGCTGGTCGAGACGGCGTTCAACCTCGAGGACCAGGTCGGGGTCAGCCTGGGCCCGGTGATCGTCAACGGCGTCTACCCCGAGCTGGCGGGCATGGAGGCCGACCCCGAAGCAGCGGCCCGTGCCGCAGGCGCCTCCCTGCGCCCCGGTGAGGCGCAGCACCTGGCCGACGCCGCCGCCTTCCGCCGCGAGCGCACCGCGCTCCAGACCGAGCAGGTCCGCCGCCTCGCCGAGGACCTCCCGCTCCCCCAGATCGCCCTCCCCTTCCTGTTCAGCGCCGACCTCGGCCCGGCGGACCTGGCCGTCCTCTCCGACGCGATGCGCGCCGGGATCGAGGCGCTGCCCGAGCCCGCGTCCCCCGCCGGCGCGCCCGCCGCCGCTGCGCCAGAGGAGGCCGCCCGATGAGCACCCCGCCGGGGCTGACCGAGCTGATCGCCCGTTCGAGCATCGTGGTGTGCACGGGGTCGGGCGGCGTCGGCAAGACCACCACCGCCGCCGTGCTGGCCCTCGAAGGGGCCCGACAGGGTCGCCGCACCGTCGTGGTGACCATCGACCCGGCCAAGCGCCTGGCCGACGCCCTGGGGCTCGAGGGCCTGTCCGACACGCCGAGCGAGATCACGGGCGACTGGCCGGGCCACCTGTCGGCCCTGATGCTCGACACCAAGAGCACCTTCGACGGCCTCATCGCCAAGTACGCCGGCAGCCCCGAGCAGACCGAGGCCATCCTCGCCAACCGCTTCTACCGCAACATCTCCTCGGCGCTGTCGGGCACGCAGGAGTACATGGCCATGGAGAAGCTCTACGAGCTGCACGAGGAGTCCGACTTCGACCTCGTGGTCGTGGACACGCCGCCCACCCGCAACGCGCTCGACTTCCTCGACGCCCCCCGCAACATCACCCGCCTGCTCGACCACCGCCTCTTCCGGCTCCTGATGGCCCCCACCCGGGGGATCGTCAAGGCCCTCAACGTCGCCGCGCAGGCCTTCCTCCACACGGTCTCGAAGGTGGTCGGGGGCGAGGCCATCGACGACGCCATGACGTTCTTCCACGCCTTCGAGGGCATGGAGCAGGGCTTCCGCGACCGGGCCGCCCGGGTGCTCGAGCTGCTCTCACATGACGACACCGCCTTCGTGCTCGTCGCCTCCCCCCGCCGCGACACCGTCGAGGAGGCCGGCTTCTTCGCCGAGCGCCTCGGCGAGGCCGACATCGCCGTGCGGGCCCTCATCGTCAACCGCATGCACCCGCGCTTCGGGACCGAGACGGCTGTGGCCGCCCGGGAGCGGGCCGAGACCTTCGCCGGCACGGACCTCGGCGGCCTCTACACCAACCTCGCCGACTTCGCCCTGGTCGCCTCCCGCGAGGAGGAGCACCTCCGCGGCCTCGCCGCCAAGGTGGCGCCGGCGCCGGTGGTCCGGGTGCCGTTCCTGGCCACCGACGTGCACGACCTCGACGGACTGGCCACCGTCGGCACCCACCTGTTCGCCGCCGCCGACCGCTGATCGACCGGCTCCGGTCTCCGGCCTCCGGTCTCCGGCCTCCGGTCTCCGGCCTCCGGTCTCCGGCCTCCGGCCTCCGGCCTCCGGTCTCGGAGTCCCGTCGCGGCCCGATGTCCGACGGCCGGACCGGCGCTCGAAGGCCGGCGGGCCCGGTCCTTGAAGGCGACCCGCGCGGTGCCGATGGCAACAGGTGGCGAGGAAGGGACACGGCGGGCGGGTCGTCGCCGCGCTGATCGTGCTGGTGGCGGTGAGCGCTGCAATCGCGTCGGTCACCCGCATGGACGGCCCCCGCCCCGGCTGCGCGCCCGGCCAGGTACCCGTCGCCACGGTGGGCGGTGTCGCCCTGTGCACCCACGGGCCCGACACCAGCGGGTCGCTCGGCGCGGCGGGCGAGCCCGCCGAAGCCGGCACGCCCCGTGCGGTCGCCTGCATCGGCAACGGCACCAGCGGCGCCCGCGTCCAGGCGGTCTACGCCCGGGCCTCGGGCCGCGCCGACCGCTACGCCGTCCTCCTCCCCGAGCTGCGCGCGGCCGCCGCCGACGTGGCCCACCTCGTGAACCGCAGCGCGGCGCAGACCGGCGGCGAGCGCCACGTCCGCTGGCAGACCACCAAGCGGGCCGTCGACCCCACCTGCCAGGTCGACGTGGCCCGGGCCACCGTGCCCGCCGACGCCGCCACCGACTTCGGCGGACTCGTCGACAGCCTCGCCGCCCAGGGATTCGATCGCCACGACCGCAAGTACGTGGTGTGGCTGGACACCGCCACCACCACGTGCAGCGGCATCGCCACCCACCTCGACGACGACCGGCGCGGCCAGGACAACTTCAACAACACGTCGGTCGGCTACGCCCGCGTCGACGACTCGTGCCTGGACCACGGCGGCGTGGCGGAGACCCACGAGCTGCTCCACCTGCTCGGGGCCGTCCAGGGCTCGGCGCCCCATGCCAGCCCCGAGGGCCACTGCACCGACGAGCACGACCTGCTCTGCTACGACGAGGACGGCTCGGGCCCCTTCCGCACCGCGGTGCGCTGCCCGTCCAGCTCGCTCGAGCGGCGCCTCGACTGCCACGACGACGACTACTTCTCGACCGACCCGGCACCCGGCAGCTACCTCGCCACCCACTGGAACGCCGCCGACAGCCGCTTCCTCGACGACGAGGCGCCGGTCGTCGTGCCGAGCCCGACCGACGACCCGCCCGCCAACGACGCCTTCGCCGGCGCGCCCGTCCTCTCGGGGTACGCAGGGGCCACGCCGGGGACCGTGGCGGGCGCGACGTTCGAGGAGGGGGAGGCGCCGGCGGCCTCTGGCATCGCCGGATCGGTCTGGTACAAGTGGCGGCCCCGGGTCGACGCACAGGTGTCGGTCGACACGCGCGGCACCGCCGGCGACACGGTGCTCGCCGTGTTCACCGGCGCCTCGGTGGACGCGCTCACCCCGGTCGGGGCCAACGACGACGCGCTCGACCTCGCCCCCCAGAGCCGGGTGACGTTCACCGCCGTGGCGGGCACCACCTACCGGATCGCCGTTGCGGGGCGCGGCGCCACCACCTCGGTCAACCTGCGCTGGGGCCCGCCGCCCCACGGCTTCACCGACGCGCTCCCGGGCGCCCGGGTCGAGACCGCGGTCGGCTGGTCGGCGGCGTTCGGCGTGATGCCGGGCTGGCCCGACCGCACCTGGCGACCGCGCCTGACGATGACCCGCAGCAAGGCGGTGGCGACGTTGTGGCGCCTGATGGGCGCGCCGCCAGCCGCCGACCCCGAGCCCCCACCGCCGACCACGACGACCACCGCGCCCGCCCCCACCACGACGACGGCGGCGCCCGCCACGACCACGACGGTCGGACCGACCACGAGCACGAGCACGACCGTGGTCACCACCACGACGAGCACCACGGCTCCGGCCAACCCCAGTCTGGGCGAGGCCGGGACGCCGCTCCCGTTCACCGATGTCGGGCCCGCCGCCCCCTACCGGGCCGCGCTCGAGTGGGCGGTGGCCGAAGGGGTCGTCCCCGCGGCGAGGACCTTCCGTCCGACCGACCCGCTGACCCGGGGCGACCTCGCGGCGTGGACGTGGGCGGCAGCGGGTCGCCCCGGCGCCACCGAGGTGGCCGCGTTCACCGACCTCGCCGGCAGCTCGCCCTACCGACCCGCGGCCGCATGGGCCACCGAGCACGACCTGCTCGCAGGGTACGGCGACGGGACGTTCCGGCCGACGGCGACCATCACCCGGTCGAAGCTGGCCCTCGGCCTGTTCGCCCTCGCCCAGGACCCGGCGGCGTGGCCGACGGGCGAGGCCCCGCCGACCGTCGTCTTCTAGTCGCGCTCAGTCGTCCTCGACAGGAGCGGCCAGCGCCTCGGCGGCGCTCTCGACGGTCTCGGTCACCGAGACGATGCGGTCGAAGCCGGTGGTGTGGAGCAGGCGCGTCAGTGTGGGACGGCTGCACGCCACCGCGACGTCGCCGCCCGCCTCGCGGGCGCGGCGGATGCCGCCGATGAGCGCCCCGAGGCCGGCCGAGTCCATGAACGGCACGTCCGAGAGATCGATGAGGAGGCGGTTGCTGGAGGTGAGGCCACTGAGGGCCTCACGGAACTCGCCGACGGTGTAGGCGTCGAGCTCACCGACCGGCCGGCACAGCGAGTACGGCCCCGGGTGTTCCACGTGGATCTCGAGCACGCCCGCGACGGTAGCCAAGGAACGGCGCCGTCCGGGCCGAGATCTTTTCCGGACCCCTCCCCGGTCAATAGGGTGGCGACCGTGCCCAACGTGTTGCTCGCCACGGATGCCGACTGGATCTTCGACGAGGTCGACGCCGCCCTGAGCGACGACGACACCACCGTCGTGCGCGTCCGCTCGGGCCGCGAGGTGATCGACGCCGTGGCCCGCCACGAGCCCGTCCTCGTCCTGCTCGACCTCCAGATCGGCAACATGGGCGGCTTCGCCACCTGCCTCAACCTCCGCCAGGAGGAGGGCTCGGGCCGCCTCAAGCCCCGCCCCATCC
Source organism: Acidimicrobiales bacterium (assembly GCA_016794585.1). Lineage (NCBI taxonomy): Bacteria > Bacillati > Actinomycetota > Acidimicrobiia > Acidimicrobiales > Acidimicrobiales bacterium. The sequence continues at coordinate 90,110 of JAEUJM010000015.1, read as the reverse complement.
TGATGCTGCTCGACCGCCACGACGACCAGTTCATGGCCGGGCGCATGGACGCCGACGGCTGGCTCATCAAGCCCCTCGACGCCTTCCGCCTCCGCAAGGCCGCCCAGGCCCTGCGCACCGGCTACACGTGGTTCGAAGGCGCCGACACCCCCGCCCCCGCCTGACCGTCTCCCGCCGACGGTCGCCGGAACGCGCTTGGGGCGCGGCCGGTCCGTTCCGGTAGCATCGGTGACCCACCGGGAAGTGGCGCAGTTTGGCAGCGCGCAGCGTTCGGGACGCTGAGGCCGCGGGTTCAAATCCCGCCTTCCCGACCAATGCCTCTCCCGCTCAGGCGGGATCAGGCGGCTCGTCGCTGGGCGATGCGCCAGAACACGCGGGAGAGCCAGAGGCCGAACGCCACCTGGAAGACCAGGGAGAGCAGGCCGACGGCAAGGCTCTCGTCGCCGGTCGCCATCTCGATGATCCTCAGCAGGACGCCGACCGCGGTGATCACCAGCGCGCCGAAGGCGAGCCACACGAACAGGCCGCTCGGCTCGGCGGTGAGCTCGCCCTCCACCGCGGGATCGACCATCGCCGAACACTAGAGCCGTCCCGGCCGCCGGGGCGGCCTGCGCAGCGCGTTTGACGAACGGGACGACGCTTGACCGTGGGGAGGTGAACGGGGTTAATTGCCGGGTCGTCACCGACTGGTGACACACGTCGACGGTCCGTGGGCGAGAGCGGGGTCCACGGGCTGTCGACCACGACCGCCGGTCGAGCAGCTCGGCGCAGGGTCACCCATCGCCTAGGTTGACGCCGTGGCTGACTCGGCGGAATTGACCGTCCCGGCGCGCCGCTACAGCGAGCGCCAGTACGTCTTCGAGGAGAACGAGCACGTCTGGCGCAAGGCCTGGCTGCTCGTCGGGAGCACCGATCACGTCGCCGAGCCGGGGGACTACGTCGAAGCCCGCTTCGGGCTCGCCCCGACGATGGTCGTGCGGGGCGACGACGGCCGCCTGCGGGGCTTCGAGAACGTGTGCCAGCACCAAGGTGCGCCGCTGTGCCTCGGCGCCGGCGGTGGCCTCACCCAGATCGAGTGCCAGAACCACCGGTGGGCATGGGACCTCGCCGGCCGCCTCCAGGCCGTCGACTTCGGCGCCGCCCCCAGTGCCGGCCAGGAGATCCCCCTGACCCCGCTGGTGGTCGAGACCTGGGGCCCGTTCGTGTTCGCCAGCTTCGATCCCGGCATCGGGCCCCTCGCCGACGACATCGCCACGCTGGCTACCACCCTCGACGACGCCGGCATCGACCCCGACGGGCTGCGCTGTCGCTCTGTCGTGTCGACGCTCACCGGAGGCAACTGGAAGTCCCTGCTCGACGGGGTCTCCGCCGTGGGCGACGTGCCCGACCTCGGGGCCCGCCAACTGCCCGACCTCGCCGTCCGTGCCGATGCGTCCACGGGCACGGTCACCATCGTGCGGGTTCGCCCCTACGTGTCCATCGACCGCGCGGTGTTCGACGTCCTGGTGTTCGAGCCCCGCCCCGAGGGTGCGGCGGCGGCCGGGCCCCGACCGCTCGACGTCACCCTCAAGAAGGACGACGAGGTGCCCGCGGACAGCGGCGTCGACCCTGCGCTGATCGCCTACGCCCGCAACCAGCTCGGCGCCGTGCCGCCCACCGAAGACCTCGTGGTCGACCCTTCAGCGGCCCCCGACCTCGCCGCGCTGCACGCCTGGCTCGACGAGCGCCTGCCGTCGGCCCCCGCCGGCTGAGAGGACGCCCGTGCTGTTCGAGAAGCGCCTGAAGAAGAACGGCGTGCGCTGCGACGCCGTCGTGGTGACGAGCACCAGGACGGCGAGCTCGGTGGGGAGCACCCCCGCCGACACCCGGGTGATCTGGAAGGTGGAGGTCGAGGTCCGCCCACCGGGGCGCGCCCCCTTCCCCGACGAGGTGAAGGTGAAGGTGCCGACCGGCCAGAGCGGGCCCATCGCCGGCACGACGTTCCCCGCCTGGGCGCACGCCGAGAAGGACGAGGCCTACGTCGAGACCGACGGCGCCGAGGCCCTCGAGACCACGATGAACGCCCGCCTCGCCGCCGCCGGCCTGCACGTCGACGTGCCCGAGGGCGTGACGGACCCCGCCGAGATGACCCGCATCCTCTCCGCGCAGATCGAGGCCCAGCAGGCGGCGCAAGCCGCAGACGCCGGCACCGACGACACGACGCGAACTGGCGCCTGATCTACTGGCCAGCGCCCGCACATCGGGCGCCAGAACGAGGGGCCGTCAGCTGACCAGGGCGAGGACGTCGGCGGCGGCCGCGTCCCCGTCGAAGATCACCTCGCCCTGGCGCAGGGCGATGCAGCGCTCGGCCTTGTCGACGTAGTTCGGGTCGTGGGTGGCCACGACCAAGGTGGCGCCAGCGGCGTGGCGCTCGTCGAGCAGCTCGACGAGGGCGGAGCGGCCGCTCAGGTCGAGGCCCACGAAGGGCTCGTCGATGAGCAGCAGCTCGAACGGACGCGTGAGCCCGATTGCGAGGGCCGTCTTCTGGCGCAGGCCGCGGCTGAAGCGGGCGGGGAGGTCGTCCACGCGGTCGGCCAGGCCGAGACGCTCGACCACGTCGGCCTCGGCGTCGCCGTACCCCTCCGTGCCGTGCAGGCGACCCAGGTAGTCGATGTGCTCGCGCACGCTGAGGTCGTCGTAGAGCACCGGCTCGTCGGGCAGGAAGGACGTGAGGGCCCGGGCCTCGAGCGTCCCCGAGAAGTTGCCGTCGATCTCCGCGTCGCCCTCGGTCGGGTCGAGCAGGCCGGCAACGAGACGCAGGAAGGTGGTCTTGCCCGAGCCGTTGTGGCCCACGAGCACGACGCTCTCGCCACGGGCCACCTCGAGGTCGAGCGGGGCGAGTGCCTGAGCCTCGCCGTAGGACTTCGACAGCCCGTCGGACACCAGCATGGGCAGGGGCCCCTGCGGCTTCTTCTTGCGCTTGCTCACGATCGCTCCAGTCGGGTGGTCACCTTGCGGGCGGACGGCTTGGCGCCGGGCCGGGCGGTGGACCGCGGGGCCGCACCACCCGTCGACGAGGGACCGGCGCGGCCCGAGTCGCCGTCGTCGTCACCGCCACCGCCCCCGGCCGTGGCCGTCGCCGGGGTGACGCCCATCCCCTGCATCTCCTGCATGTTGCGCCACCAGGCCTTGATGGCCGCCTGCTGCTGCACCCAACCGCCGACGAGGCCGGCCAGGATCACGACGAAGAACCCGGAGGTGACGGCGGCCTCGTAGGGGTTGCTGCCGTTCTCGGACGCGATGCGGGCGAACACCACGGGCAGCGTGCCGAGCGTGGCCACCAGCGGCGGCCACACCGTGCGGAAGGCGGTGCGGGCCCCCTGCACCTCGGGGGGCACGAGCTGCCAGTTGTCCGAGGGCTCGGGGGCACCCATGAGCACGCTGATCACGGCGCCCGCACCCCCGGCCAGTGCGGCAGGGAGGAGGCAGATGGCCGCCAGCTTCACGGCGTCGACCGACGGGTCGACGACCACCGCGGTGATGGCCGCGACGATCGCGATCTTCACCATCACCAGCGCCGCGATCGGAAGGTGGCGCACCATGATGTAGCCGTCGGGAAGCGGCAGCGCCTCGCGCCGCCCCGGGTGGTCGGTCTCCTGCGCGAGCGGCTCGATGGCGTCGAGCCCGCCCACGAAGAGGGCCAGACCCGCCACGACGGCGAGGGGGATGGTGCCCTCCCACACCCCCCGCAAGGCCAGGCCGGCGGCCACGCCCACCACGACGACGCGGCCGATGCGCGCCGCGGGCCAGCGCAGGACGCCGCGCATCCCGCGGTGCCAGATCGGGAACCGTCCGTGGTGGCGCTCGCGGATCCACGGGGTGGCGCGAGGGAGCTCCATCGCGAGCTGGCGGCGCAGGACGATGACCGTGCGGAGGTCCTGGAGCGTGGCCGCGAACTTGAGCTGGCCCACGAGGCGCGTCCGGCGCTCGGCCGACTCGAGGGACACGCCACCGATCCCGGCGATCCCCGCCACCACGAGCAGAACGGCCACGACCACGGGGATGGCGCCGACGGCCTGGAAGTCGATGGGCCAGAGGGCGACCTCACCGAGGAACGCGGTCGGCGAGCTGGGCAGGGCGTCCAGGGCGTCGCCGATGGCCCAGATCAGGAGGACCCCGCCCAGCACCGACGCCTGCCAGTGCCGGAGCCGGTGGCCCGAGGCGAGGAACGCGCAACCCATCGTGAGGGCCACGGTGGCCGCGGCGAAGAGCGCGTCACACGCGATCCATGCGAGGGGGGCGCCCCCGAGGCGACGCACCGCGAGCTGACCGGCGATGGCGCCCACCACCACCGCGATGAACATCGAGAAGCGCAGCTGGCGCAGCGCGGGGCTCTTGAGGGCGGCCCGGCGCGGCACCGGGGACAGCAGCACGTGACGCACGTCGGGTGCCTCGAGGGCGATCGGTCCACCCCTGGCCCCGGACCGCAGGCCCATGGCGACCCCGAGGGCGACCAGCACCCCCAGCCACGCTGGCCCCTCGTGCAGGACCTGGTCGATGCCGCTCTGCGAGAGCTCGTCGCCGCTGACCAGGCCGGAGACCACCAGCACGGCGCCGCCCCCGAAGATGGCCGTGAGGTACACCTGGTACAGGGCGTCGACCCAGTGGATCTTGGCGACCCGGTTCCGCCGCCGGGCCGTACGCAGGGCGGCCAGCGCGGCGATGCTGTCGGCCGGCGCCACCGTCGTCATCACGCCGGGCATCGTACGCTCGCGGCGTGCCGGGACCGCCATCGCCCCAGGCCGCGCTGCTCCTCGGCGCCGAGCTGGCCGAAGAGGCCTCGCTGCGCCACGACGCGCTCTTCCTCGCCGTCGGGATCCTGGGTGCGGCGCTGCTGCTGATGGCGCTCGTGGCCGTGGCCACCCGCCCCGCCCGCCCGACTCCGGGAGAGGCCACCATGGAGCTCGGCGACGAGCCGCCCGCCCTGGTCGACCTGCTCACCGACGACTTCGAGGTGACCTCCGAGGCGGTCCCCGCCACCCTCCTCGACCTGGCCGCCCGAGGATGGCTCGAGCTCGAGTCCTACGGGCCGGAGCAGACCATCTGCCGGCTCGACCGTGGCGACCACGGCCCCCTGCTGCCCTACGAGCGGCGGGTGCTGGACCACCTGCACGGCATCGCCGTCGGCGGCGTCGTGCCGGCCGAGGCGCTGACCACCGGGCCGGCGGACGTCTCGGCCTCGTGGTGGCGGGGGTTTCGTCGCGAGGTCGTCGCCGACGCCCAGGCCCGCGGGCTGTGCCGCCGCCGCTGGCCGCGCTGGGTCGGTGGCGTCGCGTGGGTCGCCACACTGGCGGCGGGCGGCCTCCTCTGGTTCGGCGGCTCGGACACGACCGAGTCGACCGCCGCGCCGCTCCTCATCGCCGTGATCGCCGGCGTCCTGCTCACGGGCGCCGTCGCCGGGCGCATCAGCACCTCCGACCGCCAGCGCGACACCCCGGCCGGCCTCGAGGCCGGGAGCCGGTGGCTGGGCGTCCGCCGCTACCTGGTCGAGCACGGCCAGTTCGACGATCAACCGGCCGCCGCCGTCGCCGTCTGGGACCGCTACCTCGCCCACGCCGCGGCCATGGACCTCGCCGGCCTCGCGGTGCAGCAGCTCCCGCTGGGCGCCGAGGACGACCGCCACGCCTGGAGCGCGGTCACCAGCGAGTGGCGGCCCGTCCTCGTCGACTACCCACGGTTCGAGCCCGGCTGGGGCCGGCACCCCGCCGCCGCGATCACCCTCGGCCTGCTCGGAGGCGGCCTCACCCTGGCGTTGATGTGGGGCGCGTGGCGCTTCGCCGACGACACCACCGTCGGGGGGCTGCTCGACGGGACCGACCCCGACCTGCGGCGCCGGGCCGGCTGGGCGGCGCTGGTGGTGTGCGCTCTGTGTCTGCTCCCGCTGGGCTACGCCGCCACCGCGCTGTGGCGCGGCGTGCTCGACTGCTTCGCCACCTCGACGGTGGAGGGCCTCGTCCTGCGCACGCGCCGCCGCGAGGGCGCCTTCCAGGTGCCGAAGTGGATCCGGTACTTCACCGAGCCCGAGCGGCGGGGTCAGAAGGAGGCCGAGCCCCGCTGGTACGTGGCCGTCGACGACGGGGAGGCCCCCCGGGTCGACGCCTGGCGCGTGCGCCGGCGCATCTACCAACAGGTCCACCAGCACCAGCTGGTGCGGGTGGAGGTCCGGCCCCGACTCGGCCACGTCCGCTCGGTCACGGCGCTGACCCCGGTCGCCCCGGAGGTCACCACCCCCCGGGCCGCAGCGGTCGTCGACGTGACCGAGGCGTCGGCCGCACTCCTCGCGGCCGCACGCGCCCTCGCCGAGCAACGCTGAGGCGCCGCCGAAAAACCGATCAGGGGGCCCGTTGACACAGGGAGGTGTGGACCGGAGGACCGACGTCGACCCCTCGTCGCCCTCCGACGCGTCGCTGCTGGCGGCCGTCGGCGACGGCGACCGGAGCGCCCTCGAGGTCCTGTACCGGCGCCACGCCCCTTGGCTCACCCTCCGCCTCGCCCACCGGTGCCACGACGAGGACCTCGTGGACCAGGCCCTGCAGGACACGTTCGTCACCGTCTGGCGCAAGGCCGGGACCTGGACCGGGGCGGGCGACGTCGGCGCCTGGATCTGGGGCGTGGCCATCCGGACCCTCATGGCCCGCATGCGTCCACGCTCCCCGCTTGCGGCTCGACTGGCCGGCCGGCGCAGCGAGCCGCTCGCATCGGCGGAGGACCTCGTGCTCACGGGCCTCCAGCACGGCGACCTCGGCCCGGCCATCGACCAGCTCTCACCCGAGCTGCGCTCGGTCCTCCAGGCCACCGTGCTCGACGGCCTCTCGACCAGCGAGGCCGCCCGGCTGCTCGGCATCCCGGTCGGCACCGTGAAGACCCGCGCGCGGAAGGCCCGCGAAGAGCTCCGGTCCGCTCTCGCCGCCTCGGCGCCGACCACCCTCCCCGCCCCCCGAAAGGCACTGCCGTGACGACCGCTCCGTGGCACCTCGACGCCGTCCAGATCGACGGTTACCGCACGGCCACGCTGGCCCCCTCGGCGCAGTCGTCGGCCGAGGCGCACCTCGAGACGTGCCCGGTGTGCCGGGCCGCCGTCGCCGGCGCCACCGACGGGTGCCTCGCCGGTCGCATCGAACGGACCTGGGCCGAGACCGCCGCCCGCATCGACGCACCCCGGCCGCGCTGGCTCGAACGCATCGCCACGACCCTCGGTGTCCCCGACCACCTCGCCCGCCTGATCGGCGCGAGCGCCGGCTTCCGGACGGCGTGGTTCGCCTCCCTGGCCGTGGCCGTCGTCGCGGGCCTCGCCGTGGCCGGCGGCGGGATGGGGCCCGTCCCGTTCCTCCTCCTGTCCCCGCTGGTGCCCGTCGCCGGAGTGGCGGCCGCCTTCGGCGGGCTCGGCCACGCCGCCGACACCCGCTCGCTCGAGGTCGCGACCCCCTACGGCGAGGTCCGCCTGGTCCTGGTGCGGACTGCCGCCGTGACCGCGACCTCGATCGTGGTGCTCGGCCTGACCACGCTCGCCCTGCCGTCGACCGGTCCCGACGCAGCGGCGTGGCTCCTCCCGGCCCTCGCCCTCACCGCCACGACCCTGGCGCTCGCGACCCGACTCGCACCCGAACGCGCCGCGGCGACGGTGGCCGTCGGCTGGCTGGCGCTCATCGCCGTGCTCGCCGCCGAGCTCCCCCGCTCCCGCCGTCCCACGGCGGCCGAGCTCGGCGCGCTCACCGTGCCGATCCAACTCGGCGCCGCCGCCCTCCTCCTCGCGTCGACCGTCGTGTTCCTCCGCCGCCGCGACCGCCTCGACCTGCCGCTCCGATGACCCGCACGCGCCGCTGCCCGCACGTCCGCCCCGCACCGCCCCGCCGGGCGGACGGCCCACTCCCTCGTCCCCGGAGGATCCCGTGACCACCACCGTCCGCATCGACGCCCTCGAGAGGCGCTTCGGCTCGCTCCGTGCGGTCGACGGGGTGTCCCTCGACCTCGGGCCCGGCATCACGGGCTTCCTCGGGCCCAACGGGGCCGGCAAGACCACGCTGCTGCGGATGATGGCGACGGTGCTCGCCCCCGACGGTGGCTCGATCGAGATCCTCGGCCATCCGACGTCGACCTCACGCGACCGGGAGGAGATCCGTCGCCGGCTCGGCTACCTGCCGCAGGAGCCGGGCTTCCACCGGAGCTTCACCGCCTTCGAGTTCGTGGACTACGTCGCCATCCTGAAAGGGCTCACCGACCGCCGGCGACGCCACGACGAGGTGCGCCGCGTGCTTGCGCTCGTCGGGCTCGAGTCCGTGATGCACAAGCGCATCCGGAAGCTGTCCGGCGGCATGCGGCGCCGCGTGGGCATCGCGCAGAGCTTGCTGGGTGACCCCGACCTGCTGGTGCTCGACGAGCCCACCGCCGGCCTCGACCCCGAGCAGCGGCTCCGCTTCCGGGAGGTGTTGACCGAGCGGGATGCGGCCCGCACGGTCGTGCTGTCGACCCACCAGACCGACGACGTCGCCGCGCTCTGCCAGCGCGTCGTCGTGGTCCTCGGCGGCGGTGTCCGCTTCGACGGCCGGCCCACCGACCTCACTGCAACGGCGGCCGGCCACGTCTGGGTCGCCGACCAGCGTGACCCGTCCGCCCAGCTCGCCTGGGCCGGGCCCGACGGTCGGGTCCGCCACATCGGGACGCCGCCAGCCACCGCCGAGCTGGTCGAGCCGACCCTCGAGGACGGCTACCTGCTGCTCGTCGGCGCCGAGGCGCTGCGCACCGACGGCTCGGCTCGCCCCACGAGGGCCGCGTGATGGAACTGCTCGTGCTGCTGGCCCTGCTCGGCGGCGGGGTCCTCGTCTACCGCCACGTGTCGGCGGATGCCCGCGGTCGCGACCTGGCATGGACAGGCCGGTCGGCCGACGGCACTCCGACCACGAACGCCGGCGCTCCCTACCGGAGCAACGACACGGCCCCGACCCTCGGGGTCGCCGCCGGGCTCTCGCGCATCGAAGCCCGCCGTCTGCTGGCCAGCCCACTGGTGTGGGTCGGGCTCGCGCTGGTCGGGCTGGCGTGCGTCACGGTCCTGGACAGCGGCATCCCCGACCAGAGCGAGTGGCTCAGCCTCTCGGGTCGCTTCATCCCGTTGCTGATCTACCCGTTGTGCGGGCTCGTGCTCGTCGCCGCCAACCGTGCCGCGTTGCGCCCGCGGCGGGACGGGACCATCGAGCTGCTGGACAGCCTCCCGACCCGACCGGGCGTGCGCAGCCTGGGCCTGATGGCCGCGCTGTGGGCGCCGGTCCTGGTGGGGGTCGGCGCCACCGCCGCGCAGACCGTCAGCGTCTGGTTCGGGTCCGGCAAGGACTCGGGCGCGGGCCTGTGGTCGCGCTCCGAGCTCGACCTCCCGTTCGCCGACATCGGCATCGCGAACCTCTTCGGCGCCGTCGTGCTGGTTGCCTGCGGCGGCGTGCTGGGCATCGCTCTGGCCCGGCTGCTGCCGTGGGGGCTCGTCCCCATCGTCGCCGTGGTCGTCATCGGCGTCGCCACCGGCGTCCTCGGCGGCGACGACCTCCCCGGCATCGTCGGGTCCCTGGGTCCGGTCGCCAACGGCGGCGACCTGCCCTCGTTCCTGTCGCCGGTGGCCCAGGGGTGGCACGTCGTCTACCTGCTGGGGCTCGGGACGATCGCCGTCGGCGCGGCGTTCCTGCTGGACGGCGAGCGCCGGTGGGGCGCCTGCGGCCTCGCCGCCGCCGCGGTGCTCGTCGCGGCTTCGCTCGTCGGCCTGAGCCGCACCTACGCCGGCGACACCGCCCAGGGCCTCGCCGCCCTGATCACCGATCCGGCCCCCCACCAGCGGTGCCTCGAAGGGGACGGGGTCACGGTCTGCCACTTCCCCGAGCTGGACGAGATCGCCGCTCGATGGGTGTCGCTCGCCGAGCCGGTGCGCGCCGCCGCCCCCGCCGGCGTCATCGACGGCCCGCTCGAGATCCAGACCCGCGTGTCGGACGAGGAGATCGGCCAGCTGGCGGCACCGGTGCGCGACGAGCTGGACCGTCGTGGCGACTCGTTCCCCTGGACCGACGAGCCCGGGATCCATCCGGACCTGCGCTGGGACGGCGGCGACGCGCTGCGGGCCATGCTCGTGGCCCACGGGCTCGTCGGCCTGCCAGAGGCCGGCGCCCCTCCCGTCGAGCCCTGCTTCGCCGGCGGCCAGGCGCGGTCGGCCGTGGCGGTCGCACTGGCCGGCCGCGGCCTGCGCCTCGACGAGCGCGACACGCTCCGGGCGCCCCCGCAGGGGCCCTACGGCCTCTCGAGCGTCACGAACTTCGTGGAGGCGGACTGGGAGGTCGACAGCGAGCCCGCGGTGGTGCACGCCGAGAGCGACCTGGCGCTGGGGCGGGCCTTGCTGGAACGACCGGTCGACGAGGTGCGTGAGGTGCTGGCCGCCGACTGGTCGACCTGGGTCGACCCCCGGACCCCGACGGAGGAACTGGCCGCCGCCTTCGGCCTGACCGCGCGTCCGCCGACCCGTGGGCCCGGCGAGCTGCGACCGTGTCGCTGAGGCGCAGCGACGGTCGACGCCGTCCTGCCACCACCCGGCGTGGGTCTCCCAGAGGTCGTCCGGGTCGAGTGGTCGACCTGGTCGTCCCGACCGCCCGCGCGTCGCGTCTGCCCGTCGTGGCCGGCGGGCCCGCGCTCGGCCTGGCCCTGCTCGCCGCCCTCTCGCTCGTGCAGGACGCCGGGGCGTTGCTCCTGGTGCTGGTGGGCCTGGTCATCGTCGCCCCCGTCGGCTACCTCTTCGACGATGCCGCAGCGGACCTGTTGGCCGCTTCGCCCACGACGCTCGCCCGACGCCGGGTGGCGAGCGTGGCGCTCGGGGCGCCGGTGCTCCTCCTCGGCTGGTTGGTCGCACTCGACCGGGCCGCCTTCCTCGACGGGTACGCGTCCCTGCCACTGGCGGCCCTCTCGGCCGAGATCCTCGCCCTCGGGTGCGCCACGCTGGCCATGGCCGCCGTCGCCGCCGGTCGCGGCGACCGGTCCCCCGGGCTCTCGGCCGCCATCGGTCTGCTGGTGCTGGTGGCCGCCCTCTTCGTCCTTCGCCAGGCGGTCCCGCCGCAGTGGCCGCTCCCGGAGCTGCAGCCCGACAGGCACCATCGCCGCTGGTGGTGGGTGACGGCGGCGGCGCTCGCCGCCATCGCCTGGACCAGCCGCGACCCCGCGGCGCGGCGGCGTCCGCGTCCCCGCCGCTCCTGATCGAGGGCGCCGGCAACGGACCGCCCCGGACGACCCCGGACGGCCCCGGCGGTCAGAGGACCAGCAGGGTCTCCGCGATCTGGATGGCGTTGAGGGCGGCGCCCTTGCGGAGGTTGTCGCCGCTGAGGAACAGCGCGAGGCCGTGCTCGACGGTGTCGTCGCGGCGGATGCGACCCACGTAGGTGGGGTCCTGGCCGGCGGCCATCAGGGGCGTGGGCACGTCGGCGAGGACGACGCCGGGGGCCTCGGCCAGCAGCTCGCGGGCCCGGTCCGGCGTGATGGGGCGCTCGAACGACGCGTTGATGGCGAGGGAGTGCCCGGTGAACACCGGCACCCGCACGCACAGCCCGGACACCGGGAGGTCGGGCAGCTCGAGGATCTTGCGGCTCTCGTGGCGCAGCTTCTGCTCCTCACCCGTCTCGCCGAGGCCGTCGTCGATGAAGTCGCCGGCGTGAGGCAGGACGTTGAAGGCGATGGGGCCAGGGAAGACCTGCGGCTCGGGGTAGTCGACCGCGGCGCCGTCGAGCGCGAGGGCGATGGCGCGGTCGGCCACCTTGCGGGTCTGCTCATCGAGCTCGCTCGTCCCGGCGAGCCCGCCGCCGGACACCGCCTGGTAGGTGCTGATGGTGAGGGTGCGCAGACCGGCCTCGTCGTGCAGCGCCTTGAGGGGCGCCATTGCCACCATGGTCGTGCAGTTGGGGTTGGCCACGATGCCCTTGGGGATCGAGCGCAGTGCGTGGGCGTTGACCTCGGGCACCACGAGGGGCACGTCGGGGTCCATGCGCCACGCCGACGAGTTGTCGATCACGATGGCGCCGGCCGCCGCCACCTTGGGGGCGAGCTCCTTGGAGGTGGTCCCGCCGGCGGAGAACAGAGCGACGTCGACGCCGCTGAAGTCGGCGGTGGCGGCGTCCTCGACCACGACCTCCTTGTCGCCCCAGGCGAAGGTGCGGCCCGCCGAACGGCTGGAGGCGAAGGCCCGCAGCGAGGCGACGGGGTAGCCCCGCTCGGCGAGGATGTCGAGCATCACGCCGCCGACCTGGCCGGTGGCCCCGACCACGCCGACGTTGACACCGGATTGCGCGTCGAACATGCCCCTCAGGCTACGGCCTGCCCCCGCCTCCGCCCCAGCGCATTACCCACCGCTCCACTTCTGGTAGCTGCCTGGCTACACCAGCGTCGCCAACTCGTGACCAGAACGACCGTGGTCTGCTTCTGGTAGCTGCCTGGCTACACCAGCGTTGCCAACTCGTGACCAGAACGAGCGAAGCGCGAGCCGGCGTCGTCGGTTGACCGCCGGAGGCGGGCAGCGCCTACGACGAACCGGATGGCGAAGCCGCTCCGACGGAGGAGGAGCCAAGCCCATACGCGTCGTGGAGGACCACGACGGCCTGCTCGAGCTGCTCGGCGGCGATGACGCACGAGATGCGGATGGCCGAGGTCGAGATCATCTCGATGTTGATGCCGTTGCCGGCGAGGGTCTCGAACATCGTGGCCGCCACCCCGGGGTTCGACTTCATGCCGGCGCCGACGACGCTCACCCGGGCGATGCCGGAGTCGGCGGTCACCCCGGTGGCGCCGATCTCCTCGGCGAGGCCCTCGGTGATGGCGAGGCTGGTGCCGAGGTCCTCCTTGGGCGCCGTGTAGGAGATGTCGGTCACGCCGTCCTCGGACACGTTCTGGACGATCATGTCGACGTTGACGTTGCTGTCGGCCAGCCGCCGGAACAGCGAAGCGGCGATGCCGGGCCGGTCGGGGACACCGGTGATGGTGACCTTGGCCTCCGAGTCGTCGTCGACGACGGCCGAGATGATGGCGTGCTCCATGGACTCCTCCTCCGTCACCCAGGTGCCGACCTCCCAGGTGAAGCTGGAACGCACGTGCAGGCGCACGTGGTGGTTGCGGGCGAACTCGACCGAGCGCATGGCGGGCTTCGGGCACCCCGCCGCGGTCATCTCCAACAGCTCGTCGAACGAGATGTGGTGCATCTTGCGGGCGTCAGGAACGAGCCTCGGGTCGGCGGTGAACACGCCGGACACGTCGGTGTAGAGCTCGCAGACGTCGGCCTCGAGGGCCTCGGCGAGCGCCACCGCGGTGGTGTCCGAGCCGCCCCTGCCGAGGAAGGTGACGTCGCGCTCGGTGGACACGCCCTGCGAGCCGCCGACCACCGGCACACGGCCGGCGGCGAGGGCGTCGGCCACCCGGTCGGGCTTCACCTCGAGGATCTTGGCGTTGGTGTGGTTGGTGTCGGTCAGGAAGCCGGCCTGACTGCCCGTGAACGAGTCGGCCGGGACCCCCATGGCGTGGAGGGCCATGCACAGCAGGGCGGTGGCCTTGCGTTCGCCGGCGGTGATGAGCATGTCCATCTCGCGCCCGGGGCGGTTCTCTCCCGAGACCTCCTCGGCCAGGCGCAGCAGGTCGTCGGTCTCCTTGCCCATCGCGCTGACCACGACGATGACCTCGTCGCCGCGGCGGTGGCTGCGGGCGATCTGCTCGGCCACGGAGCGCATGCGCTCGGGATCGGCGACGGACGTCCCGCCGTACTTCTGGACCACTCTCATGGGTGCCTTACCCTCGGCTCTTCGGCGGACGCCTCGTCGCGATCGTCAAGGCTCGCTCGTCCCTCGCTCACCGCACATGGCGACCCATCATGGTCGTTCGAGGGCGCTCCCCACACCTCGAATCCAGCGGGAGCGGCAGACTGAGGCCATGACCACCGTCACCTCGTACAACCCCGCGCGGCCCGCCGAGGTCCTCGGCGAGTTCCCCAGCGCCGACGCCGCCGCCGTCGACCGGGCGGTGACCGCCGCCGCCGAGGCCCAGCGCTCGTGGGCGAAGGTGCCCGTCCCCCTGCGGGCCGACATCATCGCCGAGGCCGGGCGCCTGCTCGCGGGCCGCAAGGACGAGCTCGCCGCGCTCGTCAGTCAAGAAGCGGGCAAGGTCCTCATCGAAGGCGGCGGCGAGGTGCAGGAGGCCATCGACATGGCCGCCTACGTCGCCGGCCAGGGCCGGTCGGCCTTCGGCGACGTGGTGCCGTCCGAGCTCCGCAACAAGATGGCGTGGACCACGCGCATCCCCGTCGGCGTGGTCGGGATGATCACGCCCTGGAACTTCCCCATCGCCATCCCGTCGTGGAAGTGCTTCCCCGCCCTGCTCGCCGGCAACGGCATCGTCATCAAGCCGTCCGAGCTGGCCCCCGTGTGCGGCGAGGCCTTCATCGAGGTGCTGGCCGAGTCGGGCGTGCCCGAGGGCCTCATCCAGGTCGTCCACGGCACCGGCGAGACCGGCGCCGCCCTCACCACCCACCCCGGCGTGGGCGCGGTCAGCTTCACCGGCTCGGTGCCCACCGGCCGGAAGGTGGCCGCCGCGGCCATGGAGACCGGCCCCCGCCTCGTCTCCCTCGAGCTCGGCGGCAAGAACGCCATGATCGTGCTCGACGACGCCGACCTCGACCTCGCCACCGACGGCGCCCTCTTCGGCGCGTTCGGCAGCTCGGGCCAGCGCTGCACGTCCACCTCCCGCCTCGTGGTGCAGCGGGGCATGGCCGCCGAGCTGATCGATCGGGTGGTGGCACGCGCCGCCGAGCTCAAACTGGGCGACCCCGTCGATCCGACCACCGACGTCGGCCCCGTGATCACCCGCCAGAGCGCCGAGCGCATCGCCGGGATGCTCGACGCCGCCGTGGCCGAGGGCGCCACGATCGCCGGCGCCAGCGGCATCACCGAGGTGGACGGCTGCGACGGCGGCGCCTTCTTCCGTCCCACGGTCCTCGCCGGCGTCGCCCCCGAGCACCGCATCGCCCGGGAGGAGGCCTTCGGGCCGCTGCTCTCGGTCATCGAGGTCGACTCGCTCGACGCCGCCGTCGACATCGTGAACCAGGTGGAGTACGGCCTGTCCGCCGCGGTCTACACCCGGGACATCAACCGCGCCCTGCAGGCCGTCGACGGCATCGACACGGGCATCTGCTACGTGAACGCCCCGACCATCGGCGCCGAGATCCCGCTGCCGTTCGGCGGCACCAAGCACACCGGCAACGGCTTCCGCGAGGCCGGCGCCCGCGGCATCGAGCAGTTCAGCCAGGTCAAGACCGTCTACGTCGACTACTCCGGCCGCCTCCAGCGCGCCCAGATCGACACCTGACACCGGGTCCTCCTCCGTCGGAGCGGCTTGGCCACCCGGTCTCCATCCGAACGCCTCGCGGAGCGTCGGTGGGCGGCTCGGTCGCCGATCTGACATCGTGTCGACACCGAGGGACGGGGAGGATCATGATCAGACGTCGTTCGACGGGCCGGATCCGGCACGCACTCCTCGTGGCGACGGCGCTCGTGGCGGTCCTCGTCGTCCCGGGGCCGGCGTCGCCGGCGGTCGCCGACGGGAACGAAACCCCGGATGCTGCGCCGGCGAGCCGATCCATCAGCACCGGCTACGGGCACTCCTGTGCGATCTTCAGCACGGGAGTCGTGCGCTGCTGGGGTGCGAACGGCGTCGGTCAGCTCGGCAACGGCGCCACCGGGAGTCAGGGCACGGTCCCCGAGCAGATGCACCTGGGCCTCCCCGACACCGCGCTCGGCACCGGACGCACCGCCACCGCCATCACCGCCGGCGGCAACCACACCTGCGCCCTCCTCGACGACGGCACCGTCAAGTGCTGGGGCCTCAACGACAAGGGCCAACTCGGCCTCGGCGACACCGCCAACCGCGGTGACGGCCCCGGCGAGATGGGCGACACCCTCCCCACCATCGCCCTCGGCACCGGACGCACCGCCACCGCCATCACCGCCGGAGCGCTCCACACCTGCGCCATCCTCGACACCCAGGCGGTCAGGTGCTGGGGCGAGTCGCTCCACGGCCGCCTCGGCCTGGGCGACACGGAGGACCGCGGCGACGAACCCGGCGAGATGGGCGACCTCCTCCCCAGCGTCGCCCTCGGCGCCGGACGCACCGCCACCGCCATCACCGCCGGCGGCAACCACACGTGTGCCCTCCTCGACGACGACCACGTCAAGTGCTGGGGCCTGAACAACGTCAGCCAGCTCGGCATCCCGGGCGTCTACCGCGGTGACCAGCCCGGCGAGATGGGCGACGCCCTTCCCCCCTTGAACCTCGGCTCGGCCCACACCGTCGATGCGGTCACCGCCGGCGAGTTCCACTCCTGCGCGCTCCTCGACGACGGCGCGGTGAAGTGCTGGGGCGACAACAACTCGGGCGAGCTCGGCGTCGGCGACGCCGCGGACCACCTGGCCGAAGGCGACGCCCACCGCGCCGCCGCCTTCCTCGGCCCGGCGATCCTGGGCAACATCCGCGGCTCGGGCGGCGAGGGCCTGGACGGCGGCCTGGTCGCGGCGCTGCGGCCCGACGAGTTCTCCGTGGCGGGTGGAGCGGGCGCCGACTCCAACGGCATGTTCGCCTTCGCCGTCCCGCCCGGGACCTACTACCTCTACGGCATCGAGCCCACGGGCGCGTACAAGCCGGGGTTCCACGGTGACCCGTACGAGATCGTCGTCGGGACCGGAACGACCGTCGCCGGGCCGACCCTGGCCCCGAGCGGGGGCACCGTCGCCGGCCGCGTCACCGAGCTCGGGTCGGGCCAGCCCTTGGCGGGCGCCCTGACCATGTCGCTCAACGCCCTCGGTGGACCCGAGGCCGCCGCCACCACGAACTCGAACGGCGAGTACGCCATCGGCGCTCTGCGCAACGGGACCCACTACCTGGTCACCGTCGATCTCAGCGGTGCCCACGCGCCGCGGTTCCATCCGAGCGCCGGCGACGTCCCGAGCTCCACGCCGGCGGTGACCACCGCTGGGGCGACCACGACGTCCGACGCCGTCCTTCCGGCCCAGGCGCCGCCGGGCAGCGCCGCCGCCATCGTCGGGAACGTGACGGACACCGCGGGCCAGCCGCTCTCGTCCGTCCTCGTCGCCGCCCTGCGGGCCGACACGTACTCGCTGGCGCGCGCCACGCGCACCAACGCCAACGGCGGCTATTCGCTGCCGCTCAGTCCCGGGACCTACCGCATCGGCTTCATCGACCCGACGGGCCTGCACGAGCGGGAGTGGTTCGACGACCAGCCGGTCGATCGCCTCGACAACTCGGCCGTGGTCGCCGCCCCGGGGACCGCGAGCGCCGCCCTGCGGCCGACCACCGGCTCCCTGCGCGGCACCGTGAGCGACGACGTCGCGGCCGTGGGTGGCGCATGGGTCGTCGCCATCGGCCCGTCGGGCATCGCCGGAGCAGATACGACCGACGTCGACGGCGACTACCGGATCGACGGCCTGGCCCCGGGGAACTACCGCGCCGCCATCGTGGACCCTGCCGCCGGTCGGGCCCTCTACTGGGACGGCGCGTCCGTGTACGACGAGGGCACCGTCTTCCCGGTCACCGCCGGTCAGGTCGCCCCCGTCGATCCGACCCTCTGACCGAGGCCGTCCGCACCCGCGATCTGGGCCGACGACGGCGAGGCGATAGCTTTCCCCGCCGTGGGTACTGAGAAGCGGGAACGCCAGAAGCAGGCACGACAGGCACGGATCGAGGCTGCCCAGGCCGAGCAGCGCAAGCGGGCGCAGCGCCGGCGCTACCTCACCTTCGGCATCCTCGGTGTGGTGGTGCTCGGCGCCATGTTCGCCTACTCGACCTTCGCCGGAGACGACAGCGAGGACTCGGCCTCCGATTCCACCACGACCACCACGGCGGCGGACCAGCCCGCCGACGCGCCCTTCGTCTACGGCGACGGCGAGTGCGCCCCCGACACCCCGCCGGCCGAGCCCGTGCTCGACTACGCCGGCGCCTTCCAGGACTGCCTCGACCCGGACGCCACCTACACCGCGGTGTTCGACACCAACCAAGGCGAGATCCGGGTCGACCTGAACACCACCGACACCCCCGGCACCGTCAACAACTTCGTGAACCTGGCCCGCAACGGGTACTACGACGGCACCGAGATCTTCCGGACCGACACCTCGATCGGCATCATCCAGGGCGGCTCGCCCCACACGAACGACGCCAGCGACCCGGGCCCCGGCTACACGATCCCCGACGAGGGCGACGGCTACACCTACGCCCCCGGCCAGCTGGTCATGGCCCGGTCGGCCGGCCCCGACAGCGGCTCGGCGCAGTTCTTCTTCGTCGGTACCGACGCGGCGTCGGCCCTCGACGGGCAGGGCACCTACGTCGTGTTCGGCACCACGGACGAGGCCGGCATCGAGGTCATCAACTCGGTGCTCGCCCTCAACGAGGACGACCCCGAGAGCGGCCTCGGCGGCGCCCCCAGCGAGACCGTCACCATCAACTCGGTGACCATCGAGGAGTCCGGGGCCTCAGGCGACGGCGACTCCACCACGACCACCGCCGGCTGAACAACGAGCGGCCACCGGCCGCCGCGGTCAGGGCAGGACGGAGAGGACCTGGGGCTGGCCGTCGACGAAGACGGCCACCTCGCCGGCGCCGGCGATGCGCCACGTGCCGTCGGGGTCTCGGATGAGCGCGGTGCGGTCGTCGATGCCGGCGATGGGCAGGCCCCGCGGCGCGAGCTGGATGGTGCGGTGGGCCTTCTCCCGTGACCAGTGATCGTGGTGCGGGATGATCGCGAGGCCCGGGAGCAGGCCGAGGCCCACGGCGAAGGCGCCTCCGCGCGGATCGACCATCGGGTCGCAGAGCACGCGGGCCGCGCCACTCGAGGCGGCGAGCACCGCCCCGCCCTCCCAGGCGGCCACGAGCGCGTCCCACACCGGGGAGTCCTTGAACACCGAGCGCAGGTGCATCGACGAGCCGCCGGTGACGTAGACGAAGCGGGCCGCGGCCACCGCGTCGACGTGCTCCTGCAGCAAGGCGTCGGGCCGGCGAAGCACGTCGAGGCCGCGGACCGAGGCACCGAGCCCTTCGAACCACGTCGTGGCCGCGGCGACCTCCCGATCGGGGTGCTCGTACGCCGCGGCGGTGGGAAGCACCACCACCTCGGTGCCGCCGCTGGCGGCGAGCAGCTCGGCGTCGAAGGTGCAGCCCTCGGTGAAGGCTTCGCCGCCCACGAGGGCGAGGGGTCCGGTCACGGGTGCTCCTCGGAGGGATCGTCGGTGGCGCCGGGATCGTCGGCAGCGGGTTCGGCGAAGTCGGCGGGTCGGCGGGTGGCGGCACCCAGGACGAAGGTGCGGATGGGCCAGACGACCGGCGGCATGTTGATCCTCTCGATGTCGACGATGGTCAGGTGGTTGGCGCGGATGGCCAGTGGGAGGTCTCGGTCGATCTCCCAGCCGGACACGAGCCGCACCATCGGGCTGGCAGCCGAGCGCAGCCGGTGGCCGAAGCCGGGCTGACGGACGGGCTCGAGGAACAGTAGACGGCCTTCCGGGGCCAGCAGTCGACGCACCGCAGCGAGCTCGGTGGGCAGATCGGGCGCCGCGGCGAGGTGCAGGACCGAGACGACCGTGTCGTACGAGCCCTCGGCCTCGTGCTCGGCACCCGGTTCGTCACCGAGGGCCACCGAGGCCGCCGACCGGGCCCGGACCACCTCGTCGGCGTTCTTCAACAGGTCGGCGTCGGTGCCGTCGCCGAGGTCGAGCACCCGTCCCGTGGCCCGCACGAGCAGGCGCCGACGCTGCTCACGGAGCACGGCCCGGGCCACGGGCGGCAGGGCCCGCAGGACGCCCGAGGGGAACGTCGGCAGGGGATCCACGGCCGCGACACTACCGGTGGGCTTTGGAGTCGGCGGGGGGGCGATCGGTAACGTGCCGCCATGACGATCAAGAAGGTTGGGATCCTCGGCTCGGGCATCATGGGTGCCGGCATCGCCGAGGTGGCGGCGAAGGCGGGCCACGAGGTGGTGCTGCGGTCGCGCAAGCAGGAGACCGCCGACGACATGTTGGCGACGCTCGAGAAGTCGTTGGCCCGGCAGGTGGACAAGGGTCGCCTCGAGGCCGCCGACAAGGACGCCACGCTCGCTCTGGTCACCGCCACCTCGCAGATGCACGCGCTGGCCCACTGCGACCTCGTCATCGAGTCCGTGGTCGAGGACCTCCAAGTGAAGCAGCACCTCTTCGCCGAGCTCCACGACGTGTGCAGCGACTACACCATCCTCGCCACCAACACCTCGACCCTCCCGGTGATCGAGATGGCCATGGTCACCGACCGCCCCGAGAAGGTCTGCGGCGTCCACTTCTTCAACCCGGCGCCGGCCATGAGCCTCGTCGAGATCGTCCGCCCCCTCACCGCCTCCGACGAGACCATCGAGTCGGTCAAGGCCTTCGCCGCCGCCTGCGGCAAGGACCCCGTCGAGGTGAAGGACCGGGCCGGCTTCATCGTGAACGCCCTCCTCTTCCCGTACCTCAACAACGCGGTGCGGATGATGGAGAACGGGACCGCCAGCCGCGACGACATCGACACCGCCATGAAGGGCGGCTGCAACTTCCCCATGGGTCCGCTCGCCCTGCTCGACCTCGTCGGCCTGGACACCTCGCTGTCCATCCTCGACGCCCTCTACGACGAGTTCCGCGACCCGAACTACTCGGCCATGCCGCTGCTGCGACGCATGGTCGCCGCCGGCCAGCTGGGCCGGAAGTCGGGCGTCGGCTTCTACGACTACCGCAAGTAGCCGCTCACCCCTGGAGGGCACCGGATCCCGGTGCCGGTTCGCCTGCGGTTCCCGCGCGGTTCGGTGACCGCGGTCCGAAGCGGCACGGCACTGGGTAGACAATTCGGCGTGGGGATGCGACGCCAACGCACCGAGGAGACCCGGTCGGCGAGCGAGCTCGTCGCCGGGGCGCTCGCCGAGGACGACCTGGGCGGCAGCCGTCGGGCGCGCACGAGCGCGGCGCTGCGGGCGCTCGCCCGTGACGCCCGCCAGGCCGGGAAGAAGGCCGTGTCGAACGGGCAGTGGCTCACCGAGACCACTGCCGGGCTGGCCCAGCACCTGCCCGTCCGAGACCAGGCCACCCTCATCGCCCACCACCAAGGCAAGACGGGGCCCGAGCTGGCGGACGCCCTGATCCGCAACGCCGGCATCGCCAGCGGTGCGGTGGGCGGCATCGCCGGCGCCCTCATCGGCGCCGAGGAGCTGATCCCCCACACGTGGGCGACGGTCCCGTTCGAGCTGGCCGCGGAGACGGCCCTCGTGGTGGCCATCGAGATGAAGCTCGTGGCCGAGCTCCACGAGGCCCTCGACCGGCCCATCCCCGCCACGGGCGCGCAGCGAGGCCTGCTCGTGGCCCAGAGCTGGGCCGAGAAGCGCGGCGTCAACCCGCAGGACCTCGTCCTCGGCGTGGGCGCCGCCGACATCTTCGGGCGCCAGGCGCGGGTGACCTTGACGGTCGCCATCCGCCGGCGCCTCACCCACCGCCTGGGTCGCAGCCTGGCGACGCTCATCCCTCTGATGGCCGGGGCGGTCGCCGGCGCCGTGCTCAACCGGCGCGCCACGGTCGCCATCGGCCAGACCGTCGCCGCCGACCTCGACCCCCGGTTCGTGGTCGCCGGCGAGGTCATCCCTCTCACGGCGTAGCCGCTCGTCGATCCCGGTCAGGGCGGCGCTCCACGCCCGGCGCCCGACCAGGCCGGTGGGCACCGGTAGCGTGACCGGCGGTGTCACCGCTGGAGCCCGACCCCACGCCCTGGGACCTGCCCGACCCGCGCTGGGCGCCCGAGGGCGACGATCTCATCGGCCTCGGTGCCGACCTCGAGCCCGGCACGCTGCTGGCGGCCTACCGCACGGGCTTGTTCCCCATGCCGACCCGGCGCATGCCGCTGCCCCGATCGGGTCGGTCCGGTCGCGCTGTCGGCTGGTGGTCCCCCGACCCGCGCGGCGTCCTCCCCCTCGACGGCCTGCGCCTGACCAAGTCGCTGCGCCGCTCCGTGCGCCGCTACGAGGTCCGCTACGACACCGTGTTCGAAGATGTCGTGGTGGCGTGCGCCGACCCGACCCGTCCGCACGGCTGGATCTCGGCCGACATCGTTGCGGCCTACCGCCGCCTCTTCGAGCTGGGCTGGGCCCACAGCGTCGAGACCTGGTGCGATGACGAGCTCGTCGGCGGCCTCTACGGCGTGTCCATCGGCGGGCTCTTCGCCGGCGAGTCGATGTTCCACCGGGCTCCGGACGCGTCGAAGGTTGCGTTGGTGGGTCTCGCCGAGCTGCTCACCGCGGCGCCCGGAGCCGGCACCCGCCTCCTCGACGTCCAGTGGCTCACCCCCCACCTGGCCTCGCTCGGCGCCGTCGAGCTCTCCCGCCCGGACTACCTCGACCGCCTGGCCGCCGCCCTCCCCCTCCCCGACGCCTTCACCCCCTGACGGGTCCGTCGACGATCGGATGTCGCGACGACTCACGCTCGGCGCACCTCACGAGAAGGGCCGCGACGAAGGCCGCGAGGGCCACGTCGGCGGCCACATCGAGCCGCTCGCCACGGAATGTGGTCTTCCGGCGCTCGCACGCGCTGAGAACGGCGGCTCTGGAGCAAATGGCAGTCACCGGTGACTGCCATTTCCTCCACCTCGCCCTCATCCGGGCCCGACCACCACGGTCAGTGGCGACGACCCGTCGTCAGCGATCGCGGGGGCCGAGGCGCCGGCCGGCGAGGCCGATGGCGGTGCCGATGGCGAGCCCGCCGACGACGTCGGAGGCGTGGTGGTCCCGGACGTGGACCCGGCTGGCGCCGATGACCAGGGCGATGGCCCACCAAAGCGGCCAGAGTCGGGAGCGCTCGGAGAGGATGGTGGCCATGCACGCCGAGGAGGCCGAGTGGCCACTCGGGAAGCTGGCCGAGGTCTGGACCCGGATCTTGTGGACGTGCTCGCCCTCGAACTCGGGGCGTGCCCGCTTCACCGAGGGCTTGACCAGACCGTGCACCACGGCGGTCTCGACGCCCAACCAGATGAGCACCCGAAGCGCCTTGCGTCGACTCGCCGGCCGCAGCGCCAGAAGCGCGGCGACGGCCAGCCAGATGCGCCCGTCCTCGCCGACGATGGTGGCGCCGTACATCACCCGGTCGACGAGCGGCCGTCCCCGCAGCGGGGCGAAGGTCTCGTCCACCCGGTCGTCGAACGCGGCGACCGCCCGCAGCGCACCACCGGGCGAACCCTCGAACTCCAGCGCTCCCGTCACTCCTGCATCCTGCACCGCCCAGGTGGCATGCGGGCGAACGCCCGATGACACGCGCTCCGATCCGGGGCGACATGTCACGACGAACGGCCCGCTCCCCAGCGCTCGACGGATGAGCGGGGACAGGACCCCGGAGCCGGGCCCTTGTCGCTCCCATCGAGAGCGCGGCGACGACCGCCTTCAGATCTGGGCGACGACGTACGGTTCGACGGCCGCCGGGACGGCGGGGTCCGCCGGCGGGACCGACGCACCATCGGCGCCGAAGGCCTCCGCTCCGCTCGGGACGGCAGGCGCGCCGACGGCAGCCGATTCGGCGCCGGCGAAGACGCCGAGGTCGGCGAAGGGCTGGCCGCTCTCGTCGCGTCCCTGGGCCTCGTCGGTGAGGTTGGGGTCGCCGCCGAGGCGGTTCAGCACGGTGGCGTACACCGAGCGGAAGTCGACGGTGGCCACCATCGAGTCGGCGTCGCGCGCTGCCGGGGCGAGGCTCGGGGCCTGGCCGTAGAACCCACCCTGCACGCCGCCGCCCACGATGATCGTGTCGGTCGCCTGGCCGTGGTCGGTGCCCTGGCCGGCGTTCTGGATCACCTGGCGACCGAACTCGCTCTGGATCACCACGAACACGTCGCCAGCCCGGGGGCTGCCGTCGATGAGCGAGAAGAAGTGGGCCAACCCGGCGTTCAGCAGGGTGAGCCGGTCCCAGTGGTTGTACGGCTGGCTGCCGTGGGTGTCGAAGGCGCCGAGGGTGGCCACGTAGGTCTGGCAGGGCACGTTGCCCAGGATGAGCGACGCCGCTGTGGCCAGCTGGCCGGCGAGCGACGCCGAGCCGCCGCTCTGGCCCAGCTTCGGGACCGCTCGCGCCGTCGTCGACGCCTGGCGGGCGAGCTCGAGCGCCTCCGAGGCGGTGCCGACCTTGTTGAGCGCCGACGAGTCGGCCTCGCCGAAGGCGCTCACCTCGGAGAAGAAGCGGTCACGGTCGGGGACGTTCGAGGCGATGAAGTTGAAGGTGTCGAGATCGTCGATGGCCACCGAGGGGCTGTTCACCGAGGCCAGGGACTGGTGGGTGCCGGCCAGCGACACCGCGCCGAGAGGCTGGTGTGGGTTGACGAGGTCGTTGTAGCGACCCAGCCAGCCCGTGTTCATCAGCGAGCCGCCGAAGGCGCCGGCCCACCGGAATGCCATGGCCGCGAAGTGGCTCATGTCCCGGACCACGTTCTCGCCGGTGCCCTTGACGATGGCGACGTCGCCGTTGGTGTGCCAGCGGTTGGCCAGGAAGGGCAGCGCCCCGTGCAGGGCCCACTGTCCGTCGAGGTCGAGGGCAGGGGGCAGGTAGTCGCCGGCCGGGGGCGGGCCGTACGGGCGGGCGGTGACCAGGCGGGTGATGCCGATGCCCGGCCGGGCCGTGCGGTAGTGCCCGGTGGTGGTCGGGACCGCGAAGGGCACGACCGTGTTGAGGATGTCGTTGGCGCCGGCGAGCTCGACCACGACCACGATGGGCGTGCCGGGAGGCAGGGTGGTGCCGAACGCCGCGGCGGCACCGGCGAGACCCGACGCGCCGGTCAGGCCAGACAGGCCGGCGGCGCCGGCCGCCTCCGGGCCGAGCAGGCGCACGGCGGATCCGGCCGCGAGCACGCCGGCAACCCCCTGGAGGAACGAGCGCCGGGTGAGGCCGGACCGGGAGGGTCGGGACGGGGTGTCAGGAGGTGCCATCGGATCTCTCAGTTGGCCAGGAACTCGGGGGTGAGCAGGACGAGGTTCAGCAGCGCCGCCGCCCGGGCCGGCGTCCACGATCCGGCGGTGGCGTAGTCGTTCAGCGCGGCATGGGTGCGGGGCGACACCGGGGTCAGCCCGGCCTGCTTCATCACGAAGGTCGCGGCCGTTGCGGCCGTCGCCCGGGTGTGGACCTTCGTGACCATCGGGTTGATCGTCCCCACGATCGACCCGTCCCAGGTGAAGCCGCGCATCGCCATGTGGTTGGCCACGTCCGACCACGAGTGCAGGTTCGTGGCGTTCAACCACTGGTCGCCCTTCGGCCAGCCCGACACGTTCGGCGGGGACCAGGGTGTCTGCGCCATGCGGGCGAGGAACCACGGCAGGTTGATGTCGGACCCGAGCCCCGGCCAACCGAGCAGACGGGCCGCGGCCACGAGGCGCTCGACCGGCGTCTTGGTGCGGTTGAAGATGGCCTGGTCGGACAGGAACTCGGGCCGCTTCGCGATGGCCTTCACCACCCGCTTGATGTTGCCGTCCGTGCCCCACGACGCCGACAGGGCCGTGACGACGGACGGTGTCGCGCTGAGGCCGGTGAAGTCGCGGTAGAGGCGGGCGACGGCGTACCGCTTCCACGACGGGTGGGCCACGATGGCGGCGAGCACGTCGTCGAGGTCGGCGGCGCCCCGGGCCGCACCGAGGAAGGTCTTCGGCCCGTTGTCCCACTCGCCGGCATCGAAGTAGCTGGTGCCGTCCCCCCAGTCGTAGCGCCATCCCGAGAGCGCCCGGGACACCTCGATGACGTCGGTCTGGGTGTAGTTCTGCGCGCCGGTCACCGGGTCGACCCGACCGAGGCAGAACAGCTCGAGCAGCTCCCGCCCCAGGTTCTGGTTCGGGTGCGCCTTCGTGTTGCGGTCGGCGGTGAGGTACTTGATCATCCCGGGGCCGGTGATGACGTCCCGGACCAGCTGGCGGTAGGTGGCGGTGCCCTTCAACGCGCCACGCAGGCTGGCCACGTACTTCCGCATGTCCTCGACGTAGACGCTGTCGGCGATGCCCACGACCAGCAGGCCCTGCAGCGTCCAGGTCAGGCGCTCCTGGAGCGGGTTGTAGTTCGGCGAGGTGGTGGCGCTGCCCGTCGACGACGGGCCGAAGGCCATCAGTTCGAGTTGGCGCTGGGCGTGGCGGTTCTGATCGGCCGACGCCACCGGAAAGCCGGCGGCGTCGAACGGCGTCAGCGGCTTGCGGAACAGCGCCTTGACGAGCTCGCCCGTGCCCATGGCGATGCCGGCGTTGATCTCCTTGCGCACCGCCCCGAAGCCCAGGCGGCGCCAGATGTGCGCCACCTGCTCCTCGACCGTTGCCATGGAAGCAAGCATCGACCCCCGCGGCGCCCGGGTGAAGAGTGGCGCCTACTCAACTTCGCCCGCGTGACTACTCAACTTCCGCCGGCCGGAGGCCCGACCTCATGCAGTCTCGGCCTTGGCCCGTTGTCGACCGCCTGTGGAGCTCCTTGTAAATCCAAGGGTAGATGTTAGGATTTCACGATGGTCGAGCGCCGGTCCGCCGCCTCCCGGGTGCGAGCCGCGCTCGACCGGGCGCCGGTGGTCGTCCTGACCGGGCCACGCCAAGCGGGCAAGACCACACTGGCGCGAGCCGTCGTCGACGCTCCCGAGGTCAACTTCTTCGATCTGGAGGACCCGCGGGACGATGCTCGGCTCGGTGCGCCGACGCTCACCCTGCCCGGCCTCGACGGCACGATCGTCATCGACGAGGCCCAACGCCGCGACGACCTCTTCCCGATCCTGCGGGTGCTGGTCGACGAGGACCGACGCAACGGGCGGTTCCTCGTGCTCGGCTCGGCCTCCCCCGACCTCGTCGGCCTGGCCGCCGACAGCCTCGCCGGCCGCGTGGCCCTCGTCGAGCTGACCGGCCTGGAGCTCGTCGATGTCGGGGCCGGTGCGCTCGACCGGCTCTGGGGCCGAGGAGGCCTCCCGCTCTCCTACCTCGCCGAGACCGAGGAGCGCTCCGTCGACTGGCGTGAGGACTACGTCAGGTCGTTCCTGGAGCGCGACCTCGCCAACCTCGGGGTCCGCATCCCCGCCACGACGATGCGGCGCTTCTGGACCATGGTCGGCCACTTCCACGGCCAGACCTGGAACGGCGCCGAGATCGCCCGGAGCCTCGCCGTGTCACAGCCGACCGTCCGCCGCTACCTCGACGCCCTCACGGACGCACTCGTCATCCGGCAGCTCCAGCCATGGCACGCGAACATCGCGAAACGTCAGATCCGGTCTCCCAAGGTCTACGTCCGCGACACCGGCCTCCTGCACCGGCTGCTCGGGATCGACGACCACCAGGATCTGCTCGCCCACCCCAAGCTCGGCGCGAGCTGGGAGGGCTTCGTCATCGAGCAGCTGCTCGTGCGCGCCGACGTCCGCGACGCGTGGTTCTGGGGCACACACGGTGGCGGCGAGATCGACCTGCTGGTCGACCACAGCGGCGAGCGCATCGGCGTCGAGGTCAAGCGCACCGACGCCCCGCGCCTGACACCGTCGATCCGCAACGCCATCGATGACCTCGCGCTGGACCGAGTCCTCGTCGCTCACGCCGGCCGCGACCGCTTCGCTCTCGCGCCTCAGGTCGAGGCGGTCGGCGCCGCCGAGCTCCTCACGAAGGGCCTCTCCTGAACGGCGCGAGCGCCGACCCGAAGCGGGGTGCGGTCAGGTGGTCTTGGCGATGAGCACCGCGCAGGGGGCGGTGTGGGCCACGTCGTTGGGGACGCTGCCGAGGACCCGGCCGGCGCCCTGCATGCGCTTGTTGCCGACGACGATCAGGTCGGCGCCGACGTCCTCGGCCACCGACACGATCCCCTTGGCCACGTCGCCGGGGATCACGTGAGTGGAGCACGGGACGGTCCCGACGCCGACGAGCATGGCCTCGAGCGAGCGCTCGGCGTCCTTGCGCTCGGCCGATTCGGGGCCGGCGTCCTTCGCAACCGAGGTCACCAGATGCAGGTGGGCGCCGGTGGTCCGGGCCAGCTGCGTGGCCTGCTCGACCGCCGCTCGCGCGCTGTCGGACTTGTGGGCCCCCACGACGACGTTGCTGTACACGTCCACCCCCATGCTCTGGGCGGCCGCTGTTGTCCGCCCCTCGGGTGCGACCCTACGACGACCGTCCGCCCGCTGCCTCATGACATCGGGCACACCGCCGGCCGCTCAGAACGCCTTCTTCTTCGCCTTCCAGGTCTTCGGGTCGTACTCCATGGGCGGCACGAAGAAGCCGTAGCGCCGGCGGCGGACGTGGCGCTGCCAGAAGCGGTCGGCCCGCAGCATGCGGTTCATCAGCGACCAGGTCTTGACCTCGCCGTCGTAGTGCTTGCGGGCTTCATCGATGGTGATGGGACGGTCGACGACCCGGTTGCACTCCTCGATGACCTGGGGCACCCAGGCGTCGAGGTCGTTCTTGTAGAGCAGGCCGCAGAGGTCGACGAGGGCGAAGCGGGTGTCGCAGTAGCGGGAGATGGCGCCGGGCAGCTCCTTGCGGTACGTGCCCTTGGCCAGCGCCGGCGCCGCCTTCAGGAAGATCTCGAGGTCGACCTCGACGTCACCCTTCTCGTCGACCATGAAGGGCGTGGTGACGTCGATGTAGCGGTGGCTGCCGTCGACCCACGCCCAGTTGGTGATCTGGGCGTCGATGCCCCGTCGGTCGGTGGTGAAGCCGGCGACGAGGTCGACCACCGTCTTGATGAGCGGGTGGCCGTCGGCGGGATCGGCGGCGGCCAGGACCTGGTCACCGAGGCAGGCCTTCTCCACGACGGGCTGGATGACGAAGCCGGTGACGCCGCCACCCGGCCCCTCGGAGGGGACCGACCGCACCTCGGTGTCGACCACGGCCACGCCGGCGTGGCGCATCTGATCGACGTAGTCCACGACCAGCGCCTTGTGGCGCTCGAAGTCCGCCTCCGACGCGTTGGGGGGCAGCCGCTTGCACACCACCCGGGGCGCGTCGGCGGGCACGCCGAACACCACGGCGGTGACGCCGTAGCCCATGATCTTCAGCCGGTCCTCGCCCTTGCCGTCGAGGGCCCGGCCGACATCGGCCTCGAGCTGGACCAGCTCGTCGTCGGTGATCATCCCGCCGTCATCGCTCGCCATGACCGGAGATCATCCCACTCTCTCTGGCCCCACGGTGCCGACGAGGGGGAGAATGGCCGACATGGCTGACACCGAACCGGCACGCCACGAGCGGGACCGCCCCTGGATGATGCGCACCTACTCGGGGCACTCCACGGCGAAGGCGTCGAACGAGCTCTACCGGACGAACCTGGCCAAGGGGCAGACCGGCCTCTCCATCGCCTTCGACCTGCCCACCCAGACGGGCTACGACCCCGACGCTCCCGACGCCCGCGGCGAGGTCGGAAAGGTGGGCGTCCCTGTGGCCCACCTCGGCCACATGCGCCAGCTGCTCGACGGCATCCCGCCCGGCGAGATGAACACGTCGATGACCATCAACGCCACCGCGGCCTGGCTGCTCGGCCTCTACGTGGCCAACGCCGCCGACCAGGGCGTGCCCAGCGAGGCGCTGCGGGGCACCACCCAGAACGACATCGTCAAGGAGTACCTGAGCCGCGGCACCTACATCTACCCGCCGCTGCCCAGCCGTCGCCTCATCGTCGACATGGTGGCGTTCTGCTCCCAGCACATCCCCAAGTGGAACCCCATGAACGTCTGCAGCTACCACCTGCAGGAGGCCGGGGCCACGCCCGTGCAGGAGGTCGCCTACTCGCTGGCGACGGCCATCGACGTGCTCGACGCCGTGCGCGACTCCGGCCAGGTGGCCGAGGACCGCTTCCCCGCCGTGGTCGCCTCCATCTCGTTCTTCGTGAACGCCGGCATCCGCTTCGTGGAGGAGAACGCCAAGATGCGGGCCTTCACGCAGTTGTGGGACCGGCTCTGCCTCGAGCGTTACGGCGTCACCGACCCGAAGGCCCGCCGCTTCCGCTACGGCGTGCAGGTCAACTCGCTCGGGCTCACCGAGGCCCAGCCCGAGAACAACGTGCAGCGCATCGTCCTCGAGGCCCTCGGCGTCACCTTGTCGAAGGACGCCCGGGCCCGGTCCATCCAGCTGCCGGCGTGGAACGAGGCGTTGGGCCTGCCCCGCCCGTGGGACCAGCAGTGGTCGCTGCGCATCCAGCAGGTGCTGGCCTTCGAGACGGACCTGCTCGAGTACGACGACATCTTCGCGGGCTCGCACGTGATGGAGCGCCTCACCAGCGACCTCGTCGAGGGCGCCCAGGCCGAGCTCGACGAGGTGCTCGCCCTGGGTGGTGCCTTCGAGGCCATCGACGAGCTGAAGGGGCGCCTCGTCACCTCCCACACCGAGCGCATGCGCCGCCTCGAGTCGGGCGACCTCCAAGTGGTGGGCGTCAACTGCTTCACCGAGACGGCCGACTCGCCGCTCAACTCGGCCGACAACATCCTCCAGGTCGACCCCGCGGTGCAGATCGAGATGATCGAGGACGTGCAGGCGTGGCGGGCGGGGCGCGACGCCGGCAAGGTCGAGCGGGCGCTCGACGAGCTGCGGCGCGTGGCCGAGGGCACCGACAACGTCATGCCCGCCACCATCGCGCTGGCCGAGGCCGGTGGCACCACCGGCGAATGGGCCGGTGCCCTCCGGGAGGTGTTCGGTGAGTACCGGGCGCCCACCGGCGTGGCCGCCGCGGCCGGCAAGGGCGGGAGCAACGACGAGCTGCGCGCCGTCGCCGCTCGCGTCAAGGAGATGGCCGGCGGCCCGCCGCGCTTCCTCGTGGCCAAGCCCGGACTCGACGGACACTCCAACGGCGCCGAGCAGATCGCCGTGGCCGGTCGTGATGCCGGCATGGAGGTCATCTACCAGGGCATCCGCCTGTCCCCGCAGCAGATCGCCGCGGTGGCCCGGGACGAGGACGTCGACGTCATCGGCCTGTCCATCCTCTCGGGCAGCCACCTCGAGCTCGTGCCCGCCGTGCTCGACGAGCTGAAGGCGGCCGAGGTCGACGCCCCCCTCACCGTCGGCGGCATCATCCCCGAAGGGGACCGGGCCAAGCTCCTCGAGCTGGGCGTGTCGGCGGTCTTCACGCCGAAGGACTTCGAGCTGGGGCACCTGATGGGCGAGATCGCCGACCTCGCGGAGGCCCATCGGGGCGGCTGAGGGCCCGCCCTGCTCCTGGCCCGCTCCCGGGCGCGGGCAGGCGCCCGCTGGGCAAGAATGGGGCCGGACGACCCAGCCGAAGGGCCTTGATTCGCAGGCTGGGCGCGCCGATGGGACTTTCAGCGAGCGGCTGGACCCTGTCCGGTCGCTGATGGGCGGCACGCTCGGTGCCGCGCTCGGAGCAGCAGGAGTGGGTGTGGACTCGACGATCCTCGGGGTGGTGGCCGGACTCGCGATGCTGGGCGTCGCGCTCCTGGCGTGGGCGCTGCACCGCAGCCGCAGCGACCAGCGCGCCCAGATCCTCGCCCTCGACGCCCGCGTGCGAGAGCTCGAGGACCGGCAGGATCAGGTGCCCGCCTCCCCGCCGATGGGCGCCGCCGACCTCACTCCCCCGCCCCTCGGGGCGCCCGGCATCCCCCTGCCCCCCGAGGTCACCGGCGCCGCCGGGGCCGACCGGGCCACCCGCGAGGCCGACCTGCTCGCCGACCCCCAGACCGGGCTGTTCAGCGAGGGGTACTTCCGGGTCGCCCTCGACGCCCGCATCTCCGCCGCCCGCCGCCACCTCCGCCCCGTGGCCGTCGTGATCCTCGACGTCGTGCAGGACCTCGAGTCCGGTCACCCGGTGCCGTCGGACCCGAAGCTCGTGGCCGAGAGCATCGCCGCCACGGTGCGCGATGCCGACACCGCCTGTCGCATGGACGACGGCCGCTTCGCCCTCGTGCTGGAGGACACCCCCGAGAACGGCGCCATCTGGACCGTCGAGCGGATCCGCCGGCGTCTGGCCGAGGCCGCTCCCGGCCAGACCCTCTGGGCCGGCGTGGCCTGCTACCCGGCGCACGCCTTCGACAGCGACGAGATCCTGGCGCAGACCGAGCAGGCCCTGAAGGCCGCCCGCGAGTGGCGCCAGGACCGCATCGAGGTCGCCGTCGCGCCGTAGCCGGTCTGTCCGGTCCCCGACAGCGCCACCTACCCTCGTCCCGTGCTGATGCGCGTGGCCTTCACCCTGCTCGTCGCCGTGGCCACGACCTTGCTGGTGGGCGCGTACACCCGGATCGGGGCGGTGGTCTGGACGGTCCGCCCCGGCAACGGCCTGCACGACGCCGACATCGCCGCCGGGCTCCTCGCCGGCGCCCTCACCTGGCTGCTCGTCCGGCCGCGCTGAGCCGCGTCCGCGCCCGAACGGGCGTGGGTCAGGCGCCCCGAGCGAACGCCCGGCGCAGCGCGGCGATGGCGTCACGCTCGTAGGCCCGAGCCGTGGGCAGCAGCCGGGTGAAGGCGAACGAGGCATGGACGTGGCCGGTCAGGCGCACGTGGGTGGCGCCGACGCCGTCGCGCCGGAGCACGTTCGCGTAGGCCTCGCCGTCGCCGCGCAGCTTGTCGAACTCGGCCGTCATGATCCACGCCGGCGGCAGGTCGGCGTGGCTGCTCGCCAGCAGCGGCGAGCAGTAGGGATCGGCGCGCGACGCGGGGTCGGGCAGGTAGGCGTCCAGGAACTCGTCGATGGCGGCGCCGTCGAGGAGGTACCCGTCAGGGACCTCACGGTGTCCGGGCTGGGACAGCGTGCAGTCGGTGGCCGGGACGTCGAGCCACTGGTGGCAGAGCGTGGGGCCGCTGCGGTCCCGCGCCATCAGGCAGACGGCGGCGGCCAGGTTGGCGCCGGCCGACTCGCCGCCGATGGCGACCAGCGAGGGATCGATGCCGAGCTCGTCGGCGTGGTCGATCAGGTCACCGAGGGCGGCGTAGCAGTCCTCGACTGCGGTCGGGTATTGGCACTCGGGGGCCAGGCGGTAGTCCACCGAGGCGACCACGCAGCCGGCGCCGGCGCTGATGGCCCGACAGCGAGGATCTCGCTCGTCGAGGGTCCCGAGGCACCATCCCCCGCCATGGAGGAAGACGTAGAGGGGGTGCGGTCCTGGGCCGGCGGGCCGGTAGAGCCGGACCCGGATCTGCCCGCCCTCGACGGGAACCTGGCGGTGCTCGACGGCGGCGGGCTCGGGGCCCGGGCGCATGACCAACCACCCTCCGGCGCGAGCCTGGCGGGCGGACCGGGCCCGACGCTCGACGAGGGTGCCCCGGTCGCCGCCCTCGACCCGTCGTGCCACCTGCACGAATGGCCACAGCCGCGACTCGAGAGGCATCCCACCACGGTAGCCAAGCGTCGTCCCGCGGGAGGTTGGTACCCCAGGGGGTATCGATACACTGGATCGGACACCGCCCAGAACCCTGAGGTACCCCATGGCCACCATCGAGCTCACCGACGCCACCTTCGAGTCCACCGTCTCGTCCGAGGGCACCGTCCTCATCGACTGGTGGGCCTCGTGGTGCGGTCCCTGCCGGATGTTCGCGCCCGTGTTCGAGGCGGCGTCCGAGCAGCACCCCGACGTCACCTTCGCCAAGGTGGACACCGAGGCCCAGCAGGGCCTCGCCCAGGCCGCCGGCATCATGTCCATCCCGACGCTCATGATCTTCCGCGACGGCGTGCCCCTCTTCTCCCAGCCGGGCGCGCTTCCCGCCGCCGCCCTGGAGGACCTCATCGCCCAGGCCGAGGCCCTCGACATGGACGAGGTGCGGGCCCAGCTCGCGCAGGAGGCGGCGGCCGGCTGATGTGCTCGCTGTCGAAGTACGTCGTCATCGGCGGGTTCACCGCCATGGCCGCGGCGACGGTCGCGGGCAGCGACCTCGTCGGTCTGCTGGCGGGCGCCGTGGCGATCGCCCTCACCGCCGCCGCCAGCCGGCGCTGGCCCGCCACCTTCGGCGGGTCGTGCGCCCTCCCCGACGCCGCCGACGCCCCGGAGGCGTCCACGCACGTCCGCTCGGACGAGGCCGTCCCGCAGCACCAGCCGTAACCGTCACACCCCTGGCGTAGGTTGCGGACGTGCCCTCGTCCGCCGCCCACCGCCCCGTCGTGCGCACCGTCGCGTACGGCCGGCCGGCCACCGAGGCGCTTGCGGAGGCCATCGCCGCCGCCAAGCAGGGCCACCCGCTCGACCCCGTCACCGTCGTGGTGTCGTCGAACCTGGCGGGTCTCTCGGTGCGTCGACTGATCGGCGGCGGCATCGTCGGCACCGGCTCCAGCCCCGGCCTGGCCAACGTCTCGTTCCTCACGCCGCTCCGCCTTGCCGAGCTGCTGGCGGTCGACTCGCTGCCGGGCCACCCCCTCACCAACGCCGCGCTCGCCGCGGCCGCCCGCGTCGTGCTGCGCCGCCGGCCCGAGCCCTTCGGCCGCGTCGCCGACCACCACGCCAGCGAGGCGGCGGTGGTCGCCCTGTACGCCGAGCTCAGCCGCCTTCGACCCCCGACGCGGCAACGCCTCGCCGACGGCGACGAGCGGACCGCGAGCCTGGTCGCCATCCACCGGGCCGTGGGGCGCGAGCTGGGCGACCGCTTCTACGACGAGGACACCCGGGCCCACGTCGCCGCCGAGCGCCTGCGGAGCGAGGAAGACGCCATCGCGTTGCTCGGCCGTCTCGTGTGGTTCCTCCCCGAGCGGCTCAGCCCCGCGCAGTCCGAGCTCGTCGCCGCCGCGCTCGCCGCGGTGCCGTCCACGGTCATCGTCGGACTGACGGGCGACGACGACGCCGACGGCTCGGTCCTCCGCACCTGTCGCGGCGTCGGCATCGAGGCCGGCGACGAACGGGGGCGCCCCGAGTCGCCCACCGGCACCCGGATCATCAGCGTGTCCGACCCCGACGAGGAGGTGCGGGCCGTGTGCCGCGAGGTGCTCGCGCTCGCCGAAGCGGGCACCCCCCTCGACCGCATCGGCGTCTTCCACCCCGACCCCGACCCCTACGCCCGCACGCTCCACGAGCAGTTCGCGGCCGCGCACCTGCCCCACAACGGCCCGTCCCGCACGAGGCTCGCCGACGGGGTCGCGGGGCGCACGCTGCTCGACGCCCTCGCCCTGCCCGAGCGGGCCTGGGGCCGGGCCGACGTGCTGGCCGTGGCCAGCGCCGGGCCGTTGCGCCACGAGGGCCAGGTGGTGCCCACGAGCGCCTGGGAGAACCTGTCGCGGGCCGCCGGCGTGCTCGGAGGCCTCGACGACTGGTCCGCCAAGCTCGAGACCCTGGCCGTCCAGCGCGAGGAGCGCCACCGGCTGCTGGGCGAGGATCCGACCACCAGCCCGGGGTACCTCGCCGCCCTGCTCGACGACGCCCACCGGG
This sequence comes from Acidimicrobiales bacterium, assembly GCA_016794585.1. NCBI lineage: Bacteria > Bacillati > Actinomycetota > Acidimicrobiia > Acidimicrobiales > Acidimicrobiales bacterium. The sequence continues at coordinate 54,725 of JAEUJM010000015.1, read as the reverse complement.
CCCGCGCACTCGCCGCCTGGGTGGCGGCCCTCGCCGAGATGGTCGAGGCGGTCGATGCGGCCACGGGGTGGACGGCGAAGGTCGAGCGAGCCCAGCAGCTGCTCGTCCACCTCCTCGGCCGGGCCGGCGCCCGGCGGGGGTGGCCCGACGCAGAGGTCACGTCCAGCGAGCGGGTCGAGGCGGCGCTGGAGCGGCTGGCCCTGCTCGACACCCTCGACCCCGATCCGAGCACCACCACCTTCCGACGGGCCGTCGAAGCCGAGCTCGACGAGCCCGCGGGGCGGGTCGGTCGCTTCGGCGACGGCGTCCTCTACGGGCCCTTGGCGATGGCCCCGGGTCTCGACCTCGACGCGGTCTTCGTCCTCGGGATGGCCGAGGGCACGTGCCCGAGCCCCCGCTCCGAGGATGCCCTCCTGCCCGACGACGTCAGAGCGGCGGCCGACGGCGAGCTCCTCACCCGCGACGAGGGCCTCCGCCAGCAGCACCGGCACCTGCTCGCCGCCCTCGACGCCGGCCGCGAGCACCGGATCCTCGTGTTCCCCCGCGGCGACCTGCGTGGCAGCCGCTCACGGCTGCCCTCCCGGTGGCTGCTCGACACCGCCTCCGCGCTCCACGGCGAGCGCGTCCACAGCACCGACTTCGGCGCCCTCGGCGAACCTGTGGTGGGAGAGGTGCGCTCGTTCTCGGACGGGCTCGTCCGGGCCCCGGCCGCGGTCTCGCTGGTGGAACGCGACCTGTCGGCGCTCGAGGCGCGTCGCCGCGCCGGGCACGACCCGCTCACCGGTACCGCCGTCGGCCCCGACCTGCGCCGCGGCCTCGTCGCGCAAGGGGCTCGGCGCAGCGAGCACCTCACCGAATGGGACGGCAACCTCGCCGGGCTCCCCGTCCCCAGCCCGTCGGGGGGCAAGCGGTTGTCGGCCACCGCCATGCAGTCCTGGGCCTCCTGCCCGTTCCGCTACTTCCTCGGGCAGGTGCTGGGGCTGGCCGAGCGCCCCGAGCCCGAGGCGGTCACCACCATCGGGGCGGCCGATCGCGGCACGCTGCTCCACGAGGTCCTCGAGCGATACGTCCGCGAGGCCATCGAGCGACCCGAGGGCCCACCCGACCCCGACGAGCCGTGGTCCGCGGCGGACCGGGACCGCCTCCGCGAGATCGCCGCCGAGGTGTTCGCCCGCTTCCGGGGCGAGGGCCGCACGGGACGCGAGCTGTTGTGGCGGCTCGAGCAGCGGTTCCTCCTGTCCGATCTCGACGCGTTCCTCGCCGACGACGCAGCGCGGCGAGCCGCCTTCGGGTCCACCCCGATGGCCGTCGAGCAGCCGTTCGGCATCGACGGAGAGGAGCCCCTGCGCATCGAGCTCGAGGGAGGTCGGACGCTGGCCTTCCGTGGCTACATCGACCGCGTCGACCGCACCGTCGACGGCGGGCACGTGGTCGTCGACTACAAGAGCGGGAAAGGCAGCGCGTACAAGGACCTCGAGTCGGATCCCGTCCTGGGCGGCACCACGCTCCAGCTCGGGTTGTACGCCGAGGCCGTGGCCCAGCGCTTCGGTGGCACCGGGACGTCGAGCTACTTCTGGATGCTCAGCGCACGGGGCGACTACCTGCTGCACGGCGGGCCGTGGGAGGACGGGCACCGGGCCCGCTTCCGCGAGGTGCTCACCGCCATCACCGACGGCATCGAGGCCGGCGCCTTCCCGGCGCAGCCCGGCGGGTACGAGACCTTCTGGCGCACGCACGAGAACTGCGGGTTCTGCGACTTCGATCGACTGTGCCCTCGCGACCGGGACGAGCACCAGCTGGCCAAGGCGGACGCGCCCGAGGTGGCGGTGCTCACCCGGCTCCTTCCACCGGCACCCGCAGATGACGACGCCGGGGAGGTGGCGGGATGACGGGGCCACCGTCGGCGGGACTGGTCGACGACGCCGAACGCGAACGGATCTCCCGCACCGGGCTGCACGAGACCCTGTTCGTCGAGGCTGGCGCCGGCACCGGCAAGACCACCCAGCTCGTCACGCGGGTCACCAACCTGGTGCTCCGCGAGGGCGTCCCGCTGCGTCACATCGCGGCCATCACCTTCACCGAAGCCGCCGGCGCCGAGCTGCGCGACCGCATCCGCCAGCAGTTCGAGGTGCTGCTCGACGGCGAGCTCGACGACGCCTCCCGCGCCGCGGCCGAAGCCGCGCTCGCCGAGAGCGACGTGGCCGCCATCGGCACCCTGCACTCGTTCGCCCTGCGCATCCTGGGCGAGCACCCCCTCGACGTCGGCCTCCCCCCGCGCGTCGAGGTGCTCGACGAGGTGAGCTCGCAGTTGGCCTTCGAGGACCGCTGGGCCCTGTTCCTCGACGAGCTCTTCGACGACCCGGGCGCCGAGGAGCTCGTCGTCACCGCGAGCCTGCTCAACATCCACATCGACGGGCTCCCCACCCAGGCCTCGCTCCGTGACGTCGCCGCGGTCTTCAGCGACAACTGGGACCGCCTCGATCCGGACGAGCCCGATCCGGGCCCCCTGCCGGCACTCGACCTCGCCCCGCTGCGCCGGGCGGTCGACGCGGTCGAGGCGCTCCTCTCGTCGTGCACGGATCACGACGACACGCTGTACAAGAAGCTCGTCACCGCCTGGCTGCCCCAGGCCCACGCCATCCTCGACAACGCGGACCCGTACCAACGGGTGGCCCAGCTCCACCAGTACCCCGCCAAGTGGAAGGGCGGCTCGTCCGGGCGCAAGGACCGGTGGCACGACGTCGCCGCGGCCCGCGCCGCGGTCGACGACCTCGGCACCGTCGGGCGCTCCCTGCTCGCGGACCTGACCGACGACGTGCTCCAGCGCCTGCGGGTGCGCCTCGCCCACTTCACCCACGCCGAGGCCGAGCGGCGGCGCCACGAGGGTCGCCTCGAGTTCCATGACCTGCTGGTGCTCGCCCGCGAGCTCGTGCGCACCAGCCCCCGCGCCCGGCGTTCCCTGCACGAGCGGTACCAGCGCCTCCTGCTGGACGAGTTCCAGGACACCGACCCCATCCAGATCGAGGTCGCCACGCGCATCGCCGCGGCACTGTCCGACCCCGTCGCGGCGCCCCACTGGGCGGACGTGCCCGTGGAGGCCGGCCGCATCTTCTTCGTGGGCGACCCCAAGCAGTCCATCTACCGGTTCCGGCGGGCCGACATCCGCCTGTTCCTGCAGGCCCGGGCCGCCTTCGCCGGCGGCGAGCCCGTCGCCCTGGTGCAGAACTTCCGGACCGTGGCGCCCATCCTGGAATGGGTCAACCACATCTTCTCCTCGGTGATGCCCGAGGAGGTCCCCACCGCGCAGCCCGAGTATCGGGCGCTCGTCGCGGCACGATCAGCCAGCGATCACGGCGACCACCGGGTCGTGCTGCTCGGCGGCGGCCGACCCAAGCCCCTGAAGGCCGCCGAGCTCCGGGCCGAAGAGGCCGCAGACGTCGCGCGTGCCATCGCCCTCATCCGCGACGACCCCGCGGCCTGGCCCGTCGAGGAGGAACGGCCCGCTCCCGGAACGCCGGCGTGGCGCCCGGCCCGGTTGTCCGACATCACCGTCTTGTTGCCCACCCGCACCTCGCTCGGTCAGCTCGAGGACGCCCTCGACGATCTCGCCATCCCTTACCGGGTCGACACGGGCACCCTCGTCTACGACACCCAGGAGGTGCGCGACGCCCTGAGCGCCCTGCGGGCCATCGACGACCCCACCGACCGGATCGCGCTGGTGGCCGCCCTGCGCTCGCCGCTCTACGCCTGCTCGGACGTCGACCTCTTCACCTACGTCGCAGCGGGCGGCGAGTGGAGCCTGCGCAAACCGCCGCCCGACCGGCTGCCCGACGACCACCCGGTGGTGGCGGGCATGGCCCACCTGCGCGAGCTCGCGGCCCAACGCTGGTGGCTGGAGCCGAGCGCCCTGCTGCAGCGGCTGTTCGAGGACCGCCAGGCCTTCGCCCTCGGACTGGGCCACCGCCGGCCGCGGGAGGTGTGGCGCCGGCTGCGCTTCCTCGTCGACCAGGCCCGCCAGTTCGAAGAGTCGGGCGGGCACGGTCTCCGCGCCTTCCTGCGCTGGGCCGACCTCCAGTCACGGGAGACCAGTCGGGTGCACGAGCCCCTGCTCCCCGAGACCGACGACGAGGCGGTGTCCATCAAGACCGTGCACGGCGCGAAGGGGCTCGAGTTCCCCATCACGGTTGTCAGCGGGCTCACGACTGCGCGGGGCAACGGCCGCCGTGGCGTCACGGTGGTGTGGGACGAGGACGACCTCCGGCCGGGCATCGGCATCCGCAAGGACACGAGCACCGCCAACTTCGACCGCCAGGCCGAGTACGAGTCCGAGATGGACGCCCACGAGCGCCAGCGCCTCCTCTACGTGGCCTGCACCCGGGCCCGCGACCACCTCATCGTCTGCACCCATCACCTCGAAGGCGTGGACTGCCACGGCGCCACGCTCGCCCGCTGCAGCGCGGACCTCGGCGAGGAGGTCGTTCGGCGCCTGCCCGAGGATCTCGTCGTCGGCGTCCCGGTCGCACCGCCGACCACCTCTGCCGCCCCCGCGGACGACGACCGGCCCCGCTGGCGGAGCCGTCGAGCGGCGTTGCTGCGCCGCAACCGGGACCCGCGGGTGCTCTCCGCCACCGCGGTGGCCCGCCTGGGCCGCCTCGAGGACCCCACCGCGGGTCCGCCGGGTGATCCCACGGCGTCAGCGGAGCGGGACGATCTCGCCGACGAGGTGGTCGAGGACGACGCCACCGCGACGGACGAGTCCGGCCGCCCCGCGTTCCAGCGCCGGCGGGGACGGGCGGGCACCGCCGTCGGGCGGGCGGTGCACGCCACCCTCCAGGTCGTCGATCTCGCCACCGGCGACGGGCTCGCCGACCTCGCCGCCCAGCAGGCCTTCGCCGAGGCCGTCCCGGACCTTGCGGGAACGGTCGAGACCCTCGCCCGCTCTGCGCTGGCGTCGGCGTCGGTGCGGGCCGCGCTCGCCGGCGGTCGCCTGTGGCGGGAGGCCTACGTCGCCGCTCCCCTGGGTGACCGCGCCGTCGAGGGCTACGTCGACCTCCTCTACGAGGGCCCCGAGGGCCTGGTCATCGTCGACTACAAGACCGACGCCGTGGCCGACGAGGCCGCGGTGGATGCCAAGCTCGGCCAGTACCGCCTCCAGCTCGCCACCTACGCGGAGGCCCTCGCGATCAGCACCGGACTCGCCGTCGCGGCGGCCCGCCTCGTGTTCTGCCACGCCGGCGGCGCCATCGAGCGCGACGTGGACGACCTCGATGCCGCACGCGCCGAGGTCCGGGCGCTGCTCGCGGGTTCGGCGGTGGACTGACCGTCCACAGCCATCTCCACAGGTGTTGAAAAGCACGGAAATGGCATCAAGATGAGCAGCGAGTGAACATCGAGGGTCGATCCCACCCGCGCTCGACGTCGACCCACGTGCCACGCTGTCGGCGACCGAGGAGACGTGCCATGGCCTGGACCGAGAAGGACATCCCCGACCTGCACGGCCGCACCGCGGTGGTGACGGGCGCCAACGGCGGGCTCGGCCTGGCCACCGCGCAGGCCCTCGCCGGCGCCGGTGCCACCGTGGTGATGGCCGCGCGCGACCAGCGCAAGGCCGCCGCCGCGGAGTCCGCCATCCGCAACGCCCATCCCGCCGCCGCGCTCGACATCGTCGCCCTCGATCTCGCCAGCCTCGCGTCGGTCCGCCGAGCCGCCGACCAGATCCGCGAGCAGCGTCCCACCATCGACATCCTCGTGAACAACGCCGGCCTCATGGCGATGCCGGAGCGCCGCACGGCCGACGGCTTCGAGATGCAGTTCGGGGTCAACCACCTCGGCCACTGGGCCTTCACCGCGCTGCTCCTCGAGCCCCTGCTCCGGGCCGACGCCGCCCGTGTGGTGACGGTCACGAGCACGGCGCACCACATCGGCCGGGCCGTCGACCCCGACGACCTCGACCTCGAAGGCCACTACAAGCCCTGGGGCGCCTACGGCCGGGCCAAGCTGGCCAACTTCCACTTCGGCCTCGGCCTCCAGCAGGCCTTCGAGCGCGCCGGGGTCGCCGCCGCCAGCCTCGTCGCCCACCCGGGGCTGTCGAACACCGACCTCCAGGCCCACACCGTGGCTGAAGGCGGCGGTGGCGCCTCGGCCCCGTTCTTCCACGCCCTCGCCGGCGCCACGGGCATGAGCGCGCAGAACGGCGCCCGCTCCCAGCTCCGCGCCGCCACCGATCCCGAGGCGAAGGGCGGCGAGTTCTACGGCCCGCTCTTCGTGAACAACGGCCCGGCCGTGCGCAAGCCCGTCCTGCGCCGCCTCGGCATGCAGAAGGCCATCGCCACGCTCTGGCAGGTGTCCGAGGACGCCACCGGCATCCCGCTCGACATCGCCGGCGCCAAGGCAGCCACAGGCGCCTGACGCCGGCTGCGCCCCGACCGCTCAGGGCGCCTCGGCCGGCGCCGATCCGTCGGGTACCGGGAACTGCCAGATGCCTCGGGCGGCGTCGAGGCGATCGGGCTTGTAGACCACGTAGAAGTCGCCGGTGGCGTCGAGGGCGTCCACCTCGAACACCACGTCGCCGGTGACGGGCTCGTCGGCGACCTCGCCCGTGGACGGGAGCGTCGACGACACCGGCTCGTAGGTGGTGACGTCGGGGGACACCAACTGCCAGTCGGTGGAGAACATCGGCTGCGGCTCGTCGTCGCGGTTCTCGATACGCACCGAGACCGTGACCGTGCCGTCCCCGTCGTAGGACACCGCCTCGACCGACGTCGTGTACCCCGACAGCCCGGCCGCCTGGCCGAGCGCCCGTTCCTGGTCCTCCCGGAACTGGTTGGCGCGTTCGGGGAACAGCTCACCCGGATTGGGCTCGCCACCGCCGGCGCTCCCTCCGCCGCCGCACCCCGCCGCGCCGACGAGAGCCACGGTGAAGAGCACCCCCGCCACCGCCCGCCGGAACGACACCCGCCCGCTGCTCCCCGCCACCGGTTGCACGACGCCATCTTGGCCCGCCCGGACCGAGGGGTGGGAAGCGAGGCACGGCACCACGCGCCGCTCGACCACGCCGATTCACAAGAGTTCTCTAGCTTTTCATATGTTCTCATGCCATCTTCGTGCGATGCACACCGACACCGCCACCCTCGAGGCCCGGTTCGAGGCCGAGCTCGGCCCCCTCGTCGCCACGCTCCTGGGCGTGGTCGGGCCCATGCCCACCGCCCGCATCACCGCCGTCCTCCAACGGGCGGGCCACTTCGCCCCGCTGGTCGCGGAGGGCTACGACGACGGCGACCTCCACGGCCTCGTCGAATGGGTGGTCGACGACGAGCAGGTCTTCTTCGCCACCGGCGACGACCTCGTCGCCCACGTGCCGACCCTGCTCGACGGCGTGGTCCTCACCCACCAGGTCACGGCGAGCGAGATCGACCGGGAGGTGCTGGACCTGGGGGTCGATCTCGCCGCCCTCGTGCGCTGCTGCTCGCGGCTCCCACTGCTCGGCGGCGGCTGCGCCGAGGTGCGTCACGACTGGGGCGCCCGTCCCGCCCTCGCCCAGGCGGCCATCGACCTGGGCCTGCCCACCGATGCCCGAGCCGCGCCGGAGGGCTCGCTGGTCGGCCCGCCCGGCTGGCTGGGCGGGATCGTCGCCGGCGCCCACGTCGCCGCCGGCGGCAACGGCGGGACCCTTGCCGTGGTCCCGGTGGCAGACCCTGCCGCGGTCACCTCGCCGCACCCTGCCCTCGTCGAGGCCATCGCCGCCGCGGCCGAACGACGTCGCCTGTGCGCCGACGAGGTCGACGGAGGCCCCACCGACGTGCTCCTCGACGCCCTCGCCCACGACCCGACCCTGCTGCGCGCACCGGCGGTCCCGCTCTCGCTCGTCCTCGGACCCGCCGGCCTCCTCTGGGACGGCGACACCCTCCGCCGAGCCCGACCCTGAGGTGATTGTCAGACCCCCGGCGTAGGTTCGATGGTGGCTCCTCGACGTCCGCCACCCGCCATCCCCACCCGCCGCCCAGCGGCCTCGGCCTCTCCCGGCCCCACGACCCGCCGCCCACCCCACCGGGGTTCCCATGCCCAGTCCCGACTCCAGCTCCTCCGACACCCGCTCCCCGAACGCCACGGACGCCACGACCGCCGGGCAGGCCCGCGCCCTGCTGCACCGCCTCGCCGGTCCCACCGCCGAGTTCCACACCGACCAGCTCGAGGCCATCGAGGCCCTCGTCGACGAGCGCCGACGGGTCCTCGTCGTGCAGCGCACGGGCTGGGGCAAGAGCGCGGTGTACTTCCTCGCCACCCGCCTCCTGCGTGACCAGGGCAGCGGCCCCACCCTGCTCATCTCGCCCCTGCTCGCCCTCATGCGCAACCAGATCGAGGCGGCCGAGCGCATCGGCCTGCGGGCGGCGTCGCTCAACTCGGCCAACACCGACGAGTGGGACGTCGTCGAGCAGGAGATCCTCGGCGACGGGGTCGACGTCCTGCTCATCTCCCCCGAGCGCCTGAACAACCCTCGCTTCCGCGCCAACGTGCTCCCCCACCTCGTGGCCACCGTCGGCCTGCTGGTCATCGACGAGGTCCACTGCATCAGCGACTGGGGCCACGACTTCCGCCCGGACTACCGCCGCCTGGCCCGGGTGCTCGACCGCCTCCCCCGGGGCGTGCCCGTCCTCGGCTGCACCGCCACGGCCAACGACCGGGTGGTGGCCGACGTCGAGGAGCAGCTCGGTGAGGGGGCGGTCGAGATCCGCGGCGGCCTCGACCGGGCCAGCCTCGAGCTCGAGGTCATCGACCTGCCCTCGCAGGCCGAGCGCATGGCCTGGCTGGCCACCGAGGTCCCCGCCATGGAGGGCACCGGCATCGTGTACTGCCTCACCATCGCCGACGCCCAGCGGGTGGCGGCCTGGCTGCGCAGCCGTGGCCTGTCGGTGCTCTCGTACACCGGCGCCACCGAGCCCGGCGAGCGCCTCGTGGCCGAGGAGGCGCTGCGGAGCAACGAGGTGAAGGCCCTCGTGGCCACCTCGGCGCTGGGCATGGGCTACGACAAGCCCGACCTCGGCTTCGTCGTGCACTACCAGGGCCCCGGCTCCCCGATCGCCTACTACCAGCAGGTGGGTCGGGCCGGGCGCGCCCTCGACCGTGCCCGGGTCGTACTGCTGCGGGGCCACGAGGACGCCGACATCCAGGACTACTTCATCCGCACCGCCTTCCCGCCCCGAGAGCAGGCCGAGCAGGTCATCACCCTGCTCGAGGACGCCGGCGGCCCGGTGAAGATCACCGAGATCGAGGCCGAGGTCAACGTCCGTCGCTCCCGCCTCGAGGGGATGCTCAAGATCCTCGACGCCGAGGGGGCGGTCGAGCGGGTGGGATCGGCGTGGCAGCGCACCCTCGTGCCGTGGTCGTACGACGACGAGCGGGTCGAGCGGGTCACCACCGCCCGCCGGGCCGAGCAGGCGGCCATGGCCCGCTACGGCACCGACGGCACCTGCCTCATGCGCTTCCTGCGGGCCGAACTGGACGACCCGGTCGACACCGACTGCGGACGCTGCTCGGTGTGTCGAGGCCAGAGCAGCGCCGAGGCCGGCGCCGCCCTGACCTTCGACGTCGACCTGGTCGAGGCGGCCCGCACCTTCCTGCGCTCCTCCCCGCTCTCCATCGAGCCCCGCCGCCAGTGGCCGCGCGACGTCGAGGCCCTGTCGGGCAACATCCCCAAGGACCGGCGCTTGCTGGACGGCCGGGCCCTGTCGGTCCTGGGTGATGCCGGCTGGGGCGACCTCGTCAAGCAGGCCCGCGTCGCGGGCGAGCCCTACGACGACCGGTTGGTGCAGGGTGCGGTGCAGGCCATCGCCGGCACGTGGCGTCCCGACCCGGCGCCGGCGTGGATCACGACGGTGCCCGGGGCCGGGCCCGCGGCGTCGCTCCTGGTCGACTTCGCCGAGCGTCTGGCCGGGGCACTCGATCTGCGCTTCGTGCCCGCGCTGACCCTCACCCGGGCCATCGAGCCGCAGGCCCACATGCACAACAGCGCCCAGCAGGTGGGCAACCTCTGGGGTGCCTATGCCCCCACCGCCGACGTGCCTCCCGGCCCGGTGCTGCTCGTGGACGACCTCGTCGACTCCCGCTGGACTCTCACCGTGGCCGGCGCCGCCCTGCTCGAGGCCGGCTCGGGCCCCGTCCTCCCCTTCGCCCTCGCCAAGGCCGGCGGCGACTGATCCCGACGCCGCCATGCACCCCTCCCCTCACCCTCCCTCCCCTTCTGGGTACTCCCCTGTGTTCTCCGCGACACACACCAGTACCCGGAACGCGGCCGAGCGAGCCTGATGGCCCGCCTCGACGACGGCGTGCTCGCCGCCCTGCTCCTCACCAGCCCCCTCGCCGGCGAGGGTCCCCCGCCCCTGAAGGCCCGCAAGTTCTGGGCCCTGGTCGCCGAGGTGGGCGACCTCGCGCCCCTGCTCACCGAGGTGCCCGCCGACCGCCCCGACGCCGACCGACTCCGCACCCTGCTCGGCCGGGCCACTGCGTTCGCCTTCTCGGTCGAAGAGGCCGAGCGTCAAGGCATCACCCTGTTGTCCGCGCTCGACCCCCGCTACCCCGCCCGCCTCCGAGCGGGGATGGGGGCGCAGGCGCCGCCGGTGCTGCACACCGTCGGCCCGCTCGAGTGGCTGTCCGGACCCTGTGTGGCCATCGCGGCCGAGGGCGGGGCGGCGGTCGACGACGAGTCGACACTCGGGGCGGTGCGCGCCGCCGCCCGCCAGGTCGCGAGCGACGGCCACACCGCCCTCACGGGCGGCTTCGCCACTGCGGTCGACGCCGCCGCATCCACCGCCGCGCTCGACGCCGGCGGCGCCGTCATCGCCCTGCTGGCCCACCCCCTCACCGCCCACCTGCGCCGCGCCGAGGTGCGCCGGGCCGTGCACGGCGGCCGCCTCTGCCTCGCCACCCCCTTCCGCCCCGACGCCCCCTGGTCCCACACCACCGACGCCGGCCGCGCCACCGTCGCCGCCGCCCTCGCCGAGCGCGTCGTCACCATCCCGGATCGCGCCCCGACGCTGCTCGACGACGCGCCTCCCTGACCGGCCCCGGGCGCACCCAGGGTGGGGTCAGACGCGCTCGATGATGATGGCGGGGGCCATGCCGCCGCCGGCGCACATGGTCACGAGGCCGACCTGCTGGTCGCGGCGCTCGAGCTCGTCGAGCACCGTGCCGATGAGGATGGCGCCGGTGGCCCCGATGGGGTGGCCGAGAGCCATGGCGCCGCCGTTGACGTTCACCTTGTCGCGGTCCACCTCGAGGTCGCGCAGGAACTTCTCGACCACCACGGCGAAGGCCTCGTTCACCTCGAGGAGGTCGATGTCGTCGAGGGTCATGCCCGCCTTGGCCAGCACCTTGCGGGCCGACGGCACCGGGGCGTTGAGCATCAACGTCGGGTCGTCGCCCATGTTTGCGGTGGCCACCACGCGCGCCCGCGGCGTGAGGCCGTGCGCTTTGGCGTAGTCCTCGCTGGCCATCAGGATCGCGGCGGCCCCGTCGACCACGCCCGAGGAGTTGCCGGCGTGGTGGACGTGCTCGATGACGAGATCGGGGTACTTCTGGTTGATGAGCTCACGGAAGGTGAGGCTGTCCTCGGTGTGGCGGTAGTCGGCCACGGCGGGGAAGCTCGGTGAGAGCTGCGCCAGTGACTCCTCGGTGGTCTGGGGCCGGGGGAACTCCTCGTGGTCGAGGGCGACGGTGCCGTCGAGGTTGAGGACCGGGATGAGGCTCTTGTCGAAGCGGCCCTCGTCGATGGCGACCGCGGCCCGCCGCTGCGACTCCGCGGCGAGGGCGTCCAGCGCCTCACGGGGGATGCCCTCCTGGCTGGCGATGGCATCCGCACAGACGCCCTGGTGGGACTGCGGGTGGATGGCCTGGAGGTGCAGGTTGTTGGCGCCCATGGGCAGCAGGCCCTTCTTGGGCAGCGACATCATCTCGGTGCCACCGGTGACCACGAGGTCCTCCATGCCCGCCATCACCGCGTGGGCGCCGTAGTTGGCGCTGGTGATGCCCGAGCCGCAGAAGCGGTCGAGGGTGGCGCCGCTGGCGGTGATGTCGTAGCCGGCGTCGAGCGCCGCCATGCGCCCGAGGTCGCCGGACTGCTCGCACACCTGCGAGCTGGTGCCCCAGATGACGTCGTCGACGTCGGCGGTCTCGAAGCCGTTGCGGTCGACCAGGGCGGCGAGCACCGTCCGGGCCAGGTGCTGCGGGTGCAGGTGGGCGAGCGACCCCTTGCCCTGCTTCCCGATCCCCCGGGGGGTCCGGCATGCGTCGATGATCAGCGCCTCAGCCACGTGGTGTCCCTCTTCCTCGTCACGGCGGCGTGCGTCGCCCCCCGTCCCGCCGACGCTACGCGTCCTGCGCGACCGGCCCCCAACGCGGCAGGCGACATCGGAGGCGGACCCGGCTGCTCAGGGCGTGGCGCCCCAGGTGTCGACGAAGGTGATCTCCTCGACGGGACGCCGCGCCGCCGGCCGGAAGTCGGTGCCGATCGTGTAGGCGACGGGGAACAGCGCCACCTGGGTCACGTCGTCGGGGATGCCGAGGAGCTCGGCCACCGCGCGCTCCTGGAAGAGGTGCAGCGTGGTCCACACCGAGCCGAGCCCCCGCGAGCGCAGGGCCAGCAGGAAGCTCCACGCCGCCGGGAGGATCGAGCCGTACGAGGAGGCCGCCACCCCGTTCGGGACGCCGTCGAAACGGCCCTCGATGCACGGGATCACCAGGACCGGCACCCGGTGGAGCACCTCGGTGAAGGCCAGGGCACCCTCATAGACCCGGCGCGTCCGCTCGTCCGTCGCCTCCTGCGCCGCCCGGGTCAGGTACCCCGTGCCGTTCTCGGCGTAGCGCCGGGCGATCTCTGCCTTCTTGGCCGGGTCGGTGACCACCATCCAGCGCCAGTCCTGACGGTTGCTGCCGGTCGGCGCCTGCGTGGCGACGCGGAGGCAGTCGAGGACCACCGACAACTCGACCGGCCGGTCCAGGTCGAGGCGGCGCCGCACGCTGCGAGTCGTGCTCAGCAGGCGGTCGGTCTCGGCGAGGTCGAACGGCGGGTCGCGGGGCTCGTCGGTCAAGCGACCATGATGCCCGCCCGGCGTGAGCCGGGCCCGGCGACCCCGTGAAGCCCGGCCAGGCGTTCGTCGACGACGGCCGCCGGCGCCGGCACGTCGATCACTCCTGGCGCGGACGGCGCGGTGACGAGTGCGTCACGAGGCGCCGTGGGGCAGGCTCGGGGCATGAGCGACGTCGACGCCCTCTTCGCCCGGGCCGCCCAGGTGGCGGCTGCCTACCGCTCCCGGGTGGGCGAGCTCCCCGTCGCGGGGCCGGCGACGCCCGACGAGCTGCGCGCCGCCTTCTCCCTCCCGCTGCCCACCGCCACCCTGCCCGCCGAGCAGGTGCTCGACGAGCTGGTCGCGGCCGCCGAGCCCGGGCTGGTGCACACCGCCGGCGGGCGCTTCTTCGGGTTCGTCATCGGCGGCTCCTACGAGCTCGCCGTCGCCGCGGACATGGTCACCGCGGGCTGGGACCAGTGCGCCTACAACGGCGTGCTGACGCCCTCGGGGGCCATGGCCGAAGAGGTTGCCGGCGGCTGGCTGAAGGAGCTGCTGGGCCTGCCCCCCACCGCCTCGGTCGGGTTCGTCACCGGCGGGCAGGAGGCCAACACCGTCGGGCTCGCCTCCGGCCGCCACCACGTGCTCGCCGAGGCGGGCTGGGACGTCGAGGCCGACGGGTTGGCCGGCGCGCCACGGGTGCGCATCGTGGCCGGGGCCGAGCGCCACGCCACCATCGATCGGGCCCTGCGCCTGCTCGGCTTCGGCACGAACACCCTCGAGCCGGTCGACGTCGACGTCAACGGCGCCATCCGCCCGGACGCCCTGGCCGACACCCTCGCCGCGCAGCCGCCGGGGCCGACCATCGTCTGCCTCCAAGCCGGCAACGTGAACACCGGCGCCTGCGACCCGCTGCGCGAGGCGATCGGCGTCGCCCGCGACCACGGCGCCTGGGTGCACGTCGACGGCGCCTTCGGCCTGTGGGCGGCGGCCAGCCCCACGACCCGCCACCTGGTGGACGGCATCGAGGGGGCCGACTCGTGGGGCTGCGACGGCCACAAGTGGCTCAACCTCACCTACGACTCGGGCTTCGCGATCTGCTCGCGGCCCGAGGTGCACGCCGCCGCCGTGCGCTACTCGGCGGCCTACCTGACGGGATCGGGGGGCGCCGACCTGGGCATGTCCGACTTCACCATGGAGTCGTCCCGCCGTGCCAAGGGCTTCGCCACGTGGGCGCTCCTGCGCCACCTCGGTCGCGACGGGGTGGCCCACGTCGTCGACCACCTCTGTGCGATGGCCCGACGCTTCGCCGCCGGCCTCGCCGATGGCGGGCTGCGCATCGCCAACGACGTGGTCCTCAACATCGTGCTGGCCGACGCGGGCGACGACGCCACCAACCGCGCCATCGCCGCCGCGGTCCAGGCCGAGGGCACCTGCTGGCTCGCCACCACCGAGTGGCAGGGCCGCACGCTCCTGCGGATGTCGCTGTCGAGCCGCGCCACCACCGAGATCGACATCGACCAGTCCGTCGCGTCGGTGCTCCGCCAGGCCCGCTCCCGCGCCTGACCCTCCGCCCCCGCGCCGCGCGTCAGCGGTCCCGGCGTCGGCGAAGCTCCTCGTGGTCGACGAGGTCGTCGTAGTCGGGATGGCGCTCGATCCACGCCGCGATGAACGGGCAAAGCGGGACCACCGGCGCCCCCTCGGCCCGCACCTGATCCAGTGCGCCGCGCGCCAACGTGGACCCGAGGCCCTCGCCTTCGTGCGCGGGGTCGACCTCAGTGTGGGTGAACACGTACCGCCCGTCGCGGAGGACGTACTCGGCGAACCCCGCCACCTCGCCGTCGACGCGGACCTCGAAGCGGCCCTGGTCCGGGGCGTGGACGACCGCGACCTCACTCACGACGGGTCGACCTGGCGGCGGCGAGAGAGGGCGACGCTCCGGTTGACCACCATCGGCCCGTCGGGGAGCACGTCGATGCTCGGACCGCCGCTGGGGTCGCCGTCCGGAGGGGGCGGGAGAGGTGACGTCATGGCCGGAGGGTAGGCGTCACCGTGGCGCTGTCCACCCCGGCTGCGGGCCATCGTCCTCGTCGAGGGGACCTGCTGAGGCCGGAGGGGAACAACGACGGGTGCACAGGGGTTCAGCCATCGATGGTCGTGACCCCCGCGCGGGCCGACCCCCGACGAGACCACGACGAACCACGAGGTGCACCGATGTCCGAAACGCCCGACATGAACGACTGGAACGCGCAGATCATCGCCGAGTTCCGGGCCAACGACGGCCAGGTCGGCGGTCAGTTCGAAGGAGCGCCGCTGCTGCTCCTGCATTCCACCGGCGCCAAGACCGGCCAGGAACGCATCGCCCCCGTCATGTACCAGGCCGTCGACGGCGGCTGGGCCATCTTCGCCTCGAAGGCCGGCGCCCCCGACAACCCCGACTGGTTCCACAACCTGCGCGCCAATCCCGACGCCAGCATCGAGGTGGGCGCCGACACGAAGGCCGTGCGGGCCGAGATCCTCGCCGGCGAGGAGCGCTCGACCATCTGGGAGACCCAGAAGGAGCGCTTCCCGGGTTTCGCGGAGTACGAGGAGAAGACCGACCGGGAGATCCCGGTCGTCCTCCTGCGCCCCGCCGACTGAGCCCAAAACGACCGGAGAGGAGGGCCTGGGGGGAAGGCCCTCCTCTCCTGGTTGTTGGGGCGGCCGCCGAAGCGGTGGCGCCCCGATCGGGAGCGATCTGTCGTGGGGGGACGACGATCGAGCTCCCGAGTCCTGTGGGTCAGGCCGCCTTCGCCGCGGGCTTGGTGGCCTTGACGGGCTTCACGGGCTTGGCGTCGGCATCGACGAACTTGGCCCGCACGGGGGCGGTGACGGTGACCAGCTCGCCCACGAAGGCCTTCTGGTTCTTGACCACCGCGTCGACGGCCTTGAAGGCGAAGTCGACGTACTCGTCGACGGTGCCGAGGCGGTCGAGGTTCGGGACCTTGATGGCCTCGGGGAGCTTCTCGTCGGCCCACTCGACGGCGCTGCGGACGCCGTCCACGATGGGCTCCTGGATCTGCTCGAGGAGCTCGAGGGCCTTGGCTTCGAACTCGTTCAGCTGCTCGATGACTTCAGACATCTGGCGCTTCCTTCACTCTTCGGCGTCTCGGACGGCGCTCCCGGAGGTCGTGCAGCTCGCTCCGGTGGCGCCTGTGCTCACTCTTGCAAGCATGTTCGCGAACGTCAACCTCTTTGCTAGAAAAATCTAGCAATCGTGACGGATGTCTCAGCCGATCACCGGGACGCGGTGGTCTCAGCGGGGCGTGACGCGCACGGAAACGGCCTGGAAGCCGCGGAGGGTCATGCGGTGACGCCGCACGAGCGGCCCGTCGAGCTCGATGGTGCGGCAGCGGTCGCGAAGGGCGGCGAACACCTCCTGCCCCTCGGCCCGGGCCAGGTTGGCACCGAGGCAGTGGTGGATGCCCGAGGCGAAGCTCATGGGCGGGCCCTCGTCGCGGCCGACGTCGAAGCGGTCCGGGTCGGTGAAGTGATCAGGGTCCCGGTTGGCCGCCCCGAGCAGGGTGACCACGCTCTGGCCCACGTCCACCGGCTCGCCCGCCACCTCGGCCGGCTCGAGCGCGGTGCGGACGTCGAGCTGCACCGGCGAGTCCCAGCGGAGCATCTCCTCGACCGCGGTGGGCAGCAGGGTCGGATCCGCCCAGAGGCGGGCCATCTCGTCCGGGTTGCGCAACAGCGCGACGGTGCCGTTGCCGATCAGGTTCGTGGTGGTCTCGAAGCCCGCGGCGAACAGCAGCATGGCCACGACGATGATCTCGGGCTCGCTGAGGCGGTCGCCGTCGTCGTTCACCGCCAGCAGGTCCGACAACAGGTCGTCGCGCGGTTGGGCGCGGCGCTCGGCCACGAGGTCCTGGAAGTAGCCGTAGACCTGGGCGTTGGCGGCTTCCGCAGCCTTCAGGTCGTCCACGCTGGCGCCGGCCTCGATGCCCGCGGCCGCGGCGGTGATGAGGCTGCGGAATTGGGGCCAGTCGGGCTCGGGGACCCCGACCATGGCACCGATGACGGCCACCGGCAGGGGGAAGCCGATCGCGTCGAGCAGGTCGCCACCGCCGGACTCGACGAAGCGGTCGACCACGCCGTCGGCCAGGGTGCGGATGCGCGATCTCATCTCCTCGACCCGCCGGGGCGTGAACGCCCGCGACACCAGCCCGCGCTGGCGGGTGTGGGTCGGCGGGTTGAGGAACAACATCGACATGGGCCGATTGGCGCCCCGCCGGCGGAGGAGGTCCCGGCGGAACTCGGTGGCGGCGGGGTCGCTGCTGGGGATGAGGCTGTCGCCTTCACGGTTCGACTTGCCGAAGCGGTTGTCCCGCAGGACCTCGCGGCAGTCCTCGTAGCGGCTGAGGAAGATGGCGCCCGTGCCGCTGTGGTGCACCGGGGCCACCGAACGAAGGTGGTGGTAGTAGGGCGTCGGGTCGTCGAGGGCGTCGGGCTGGAAGAACAAGGCGGCGACGGTCTCGTCCGGCGTCATCCCGTCCGCCGGCGACGGCGCCCCTTCCGACCGGGGCCCTGCTTCAGCGCTCACGTACCAACGGTACGTCCGAGCCGCAGCCGAGGGCGACCGCACCGCATGGTCCGGCCGTGGTCCGGCCGTGGTCAGGCCGCGGTCGCCGGACGGACCTTGTAGACGAGGCGGCCGTTGGCCACCACCCGGGCGTCGTCGGCCGCCCGGACCTCGGCCTCCGCGAACACGATCGAGTTGCCCCGCTGGGTGATCCAGCCCTCGGCCACGGCGTCGGCCCGGATCAGCGCCGCCCGGTACTCGACGTTCATCGTGAGCGTGAGCATCTGAGGAACGGTGGGGAACACCCAGCCGACGGCGGGCACCACCACGGTGTCGATGAGCGAGGCGACGGCACCGCCGTGCACGGGGCCGGCGGGCTGCTCGAGCTCGGGTCGGTAGGGCAGGCGGAGCCGGCAGTAGTCCTCGCGCAGCTCCTCGACCTCGAAGCCGAGGAACTTCGGCAGGTACACCCGGTCGGGCCACACGCAGAAGTTCTTCCAGAGCGCGGCGGCGTCGTCGGGCAGCGGGGCGTGGGCGGCGGCGCGAGGGGCGAGCGGGTCGGCGGCGGCGTCAGGCATGCGCCGACGCTACGCCGCCGCCCGGCAGGCGAGACCCGTCGCTTTCTCCGGCCCACTGACCCGTCGGACGCTCAGGCGCCCGGCTGCCGGCCGCCGGTTCCGGATCACCAGACGTTGTTGGCGGTGAGGATGGCGGCGACGGCGACCAGGGTGCCGGCGAGCGCCCAGAACTGCCGGATCATCTCTCGGTGGAAGGCCGCCATCAGCCGGGCCTCGAGCATGTCGACCGCTGATGCGATGCGCTCATCCATCCGCGCTTCGAGCCGGACGATGTCGTCTCGGATCACGTCGAGGTCGTGCTTGGTGGCCACGTCGGCCCAGCCCGTCGGTGGCAACAGGCTCATCAGCGCATCCGCTCTCGCGTCACCCAGCACCTCTCGAAGTCCTTCGTGCAGCTCGAATCGAGCCGTCTCGTCGATGGCCATGGACACACCCTTCCGATCGTTCGGTCACGGAGGGGAAGTCGGACAGCACGTCGACGGTACCGCTGTCCGGTCGAGCGCTCAAGGGTTCTCCAGCCGGTCAGCGCCGACGGAGGGCCTCCCCCATCGACCCGACGATGCGGTCGAGCAGCGCCGCCGAGGTGGCGAAGTTGAGGCGCACGTGCTGGGCGTAGGAGGACGCTCCACCGCCGGGACCCGAGACGTCCAGTCCTCCGCCGTAGGGCGGGCCGTCGCTGAGCGCCACCCGGGCCTCGTCGAGGAAGAAGCGGGCGGGGTCTTCGAGGCCGAGCGCGGCGCAGTCGAGCCAGGCGAGGAACGTCCCCTCGGGTGGGTGGAGGCGCACGCCGGGCAGCTCGGCGCCGACGAGCTCGACCAGGCGCCGGCGGTTCCCGTCGAGGTACGCCACCAGATCCGCGAGCCACCCCCGGGCGTCGAGGCCGTCCCGGTAGGCGGCGACGGAGGCGGCGATGCCGAGGGGCGAGGGGCCGGGCACGGCGAACAGCGGGAGGCGCCGCCACTGGTCGGCGTCGTCGTGGTTGGTGGCCACCACCTGGGCGCACTTGAGGCCGGCCAGGTTCCACGCCTTGGATGCCGAGATGACCGTCACGGCGTGCTCCGCCGCCGCATCCGACACCGAGGCGTACGGCACGAACGGGTGGCCGGGGGAGGTGAGCGGCCCGTGCACCTCGTCGGCGATCACCCGGCCGCCGTGGCGGTCGACCACCGCCGCCAGGCCCTGCAGCTCGCCGGCGGTGAAGACCCGACCGGTGGGGTTGTGCGGGTTGGTGAGCAGCACCGCTCGGGCGCCGGCGGCGAGGGCCGCGTCGATGCGCTCGAGGTCCAGCACTGCTGCACGCAGGGCGGTGCCCGACGTGGGGGGCGGACCGGCAGCCGGTGAGGCGCCGGCGGTCGTGCCCGCCTCGGCAGCGGTCTCGCTCGACCGCCTCGGCGAGCCGGGCGACGCCGGGTCGCCTGGGCCGGCGGGGGCGACGGCCATCCCGCCGCCGTCGCCGCCGATCATGGCCACGGGGACCACCGGCCGGCCCGACAGCTCGATCACGTCGAACAGCGGCGGGTAGGCCGGGGTCGGGAGGACGACGGGGGCGCCGGCGGGCACGAACGCGCCGAGGGCGCCGGCGATCCCCGCCAGGACGTCGGCGACGAGGAACACCCGCCGCGGGGACACCTCCCACCCGTAGGTGGCGGTGAAGAAGGCGGCGGCCGCGTCCGTGAGCTCGGAGGTGTCGGCCTCGACGTAGCCGAAGTCCTCGCGCTCGACGGCGTCGAGCAGCGCCGCCTTCACCGCCTTCGCCACGTCGAAGTCCATCTCGGCCACCCAGGCGGCCAGCACGTCGGGGCCGTAGAGCGACCACTTCACCGTGCGCCGGCGCCGCAGCCGCTCGACCGAGACGTCGTCGAAGCGCGAGGAGGTCATCGGCCGGCGCCGCTCGTGGCCACCCGACCCGCCGTCACGCGCCCGCCGTCACTCCTTCGTGGCGACGTGGTTGGGAACGACGTTGATCTTGGTCTCGTAGATGGTCTTCTCGAGCTCGTGCTGCTCGCCCCCGAGGGTGGCCCGCAACTGGTCGCGGCAGGGGTCGCACGGCCCGTAGAAACGGGCGGCGGCCGGCTGCCCACAGCGGGGGCAGTCGAACTCGTGCAGCTCGCTCAGGTCGCTCGTCACCATGCTCACGACGCCCATGCTCGCAGACCCGAACCAACGAGGTCGACGACCCTCATCGTGCCGCGGGAGCTGCGCTCGATCCTCACCCGCGGGCGACGGCTGGCGCCGTCGCGATCGGGGCGGCACCCGCTCGTCGCGACTCGGTCGAGTCGGTGGATGATCGGGATGCTCGCCGGCGGCAGCGAGCTGCCCCTCATCGATGACGGGCGGGTGAATTCCGGCCGGGGGCCGCTCGGGGCGAGACGAGACGGCGCGGAAGCGGCCATGCTGGGAGTGGTCGAGACCGGAGGGTGCACATGACCAACGACGCCAAGCTCGGGATCCTCGTCGGCGGCGGCCCCGCGCCGGGGATCAACAGCGTGATCGGGGCGGCCACCATCCGCGCCGAGCTGGCCGGGGTGCCCGTGATCGGCATCCGTGACGGCTTCGAGCACCTCATGGCCGGCGACACGAGCCATGTCACCGAGCTGACGGCCGAGTCGGTGAGCCGCATCCACTTCCGGGGCGGGTCGATCCTTGGCACCGCCCGGGCCAACCCCACCAAGGACCCGGCCCTGCTCGACGCCTGCATCGACTCGCTCGGGCGCCTCGGCATCACCCACCTGATCACCATCGGCGGGGACGACACCGCCTACTCGGCCATGCGCCTCGCCGAGCGCTCCGAAGGCCGGCTCCAGGTCGTCCACGCCCCCAAGACCATCGACAACGACCTCGACCTGCCGCCGTGGGTGGACACCTTCGGCTTCCAGACCGCCCGCCATCAGGGTGTGGGGATCGTCTCGAACCTCATGACCGACGCCAAGACCACGGGGCGCTGGTACTTCGTCATCGCGATGGGACGGAAGGCCGGCCACCTCGCCCTCGGCATCGGCAAGGCCGCGGGGGCCACCATCACGTTGATCCCCGAAGAGTTCGGCGACCACATCGCGCTGTCCGAGCTGGTCGACACGCTCGTGGGCAGCATCATCAAGCGTCGCCGAGCGGGTCGCCGCGACGGGGTGGCGGTGATCGCCGAGGGCGTGGTCCTCAGCCTCGACCCCGCCGAGCTCGAAGAGCTCGAGGACGTGGAGCTCGACGAGCACGGCCACGTCCGCATCGCGGAGATCGACATCGGCCAGATCCTCAAGGTGAAGGTGCGCGAGCGCCTCGCCGAGCTCGGCATCAAGACCACCATCGTGGCCAAGGACGTCGGCTACGAGCTGCGGTGCGCCGACCCCATCCCGGTGGACATGGAGTACACGCGCGACCTCGGCTACTGCGCCGCCAAGTACCTCATCTCCGGGGGCAGCGGCGTGATGATCACGATGCAGGCGGGGCACTTCGTGCCCGTGCCCTTCGCCGAGATGCTCGACCCCGAGACCGGCCGCACCGCCGTGCGGGTGGTCGACGTCAACTCCACCCGCTACGCCATCGCCCGCCGCTACATGCTGCGGGTGCGCCGCGACGACTTCGACGACGCCGACGAGCTGGCGGCGCTGGCCGACGCCGCCGGCCTGTCCGTCGACGCCTTCCGGGCCATGTTCGAGCCCATCGTGGCCAAGGAGCCGCCGGCACTCGACCTCCACGTCGCCGCCGCCGACGCCCCGCCCCCGGGCTGAGCCCCCCACTTCGTTCTGGTATGGAGTTGGCAACACCTGCGTGGCAGGGCGTGTACGAACGGGGCGGCGTCAGACGCGGTAGACGCGGCGGGCGGTGCCGGCGAAGAGCTGGGCCTGCTCGTCGGCCGGGTACTCGGCGGCGATGCGCTCGAAGGCCTCCCACACCACGGGGTAGTCGACGCTGATCTTGTCGACCGGGAAGTTCGACTCGAACATGCACCGGTCGGGGCCGAAGCAGTCGATGGCGTGGCGGTACCAGCGCTCCTGCACGGCGAGGAACGCGTCGACGTCGGGGCGCTCGCCGCCGAGGGGCCAGAAGCCGTTGTCGGGCATGGCCAGGCCGCCGAGCTTGGCCACGACGTTCGGGCAGGCGGCGAGCTCGGCGAGCTGCGGGCACCAGGCCTCGAAGATCTCGTCGTGGCGGCCGGCCCACACGCCGACGCCGAGCGGCGTCGAGAAGTGGTCACAGACGATGGTCGTGCCGGGCACCGCCCGGGCCAGCTCGATCAGGTCCCCGAGCTGCACGTGGTACTGCCAGGTGTCGTAGGACAGGCCCCGCTCGCCGAGGTGGGCGACGCCGCGACGGAAGTCGGCGTCGGTCGAGCGATCGGGGTCGGCGCCGCCGGGGATCATGAGCGTCATCCCCGACGGGACGCTGGCCAGCGCGTCCCGGATGCCCCGGAACCGCCCGCCCGCCGCCGACTCGTGGGCGTCGAGCACCTCGTCGAGCTGGTCGATCGGCAGGCTGAGGTCGGCGTGGCCGACGATCCCGACGATGGTGGCGCCCGGCGTCCGCTCGCTCTCGTCGGCGAGGCCGGCGACGTACTCCGTCTCCCCCACCGGGCGGAGGTGCTCAGGGCCGTCGGGCCGGTAGGAGGCGTGGCACTCCATGAAGATCGTGGCCACGACCTCCGGCACCGTGTCGGTGTCGGCCCGCAACTCGTCGAGCCCGTAGGCCCCCATCGCCCCGCCGGCGAAGTCCGCCGGCCAGAGGTGGTGGTGCGGGTCGACGATCTCGCGCGTGGTGGCCCCCATGGCCGCGGAGCCTACGACCGGCGCCGGCCACGGGCCGCCCAGCGCCCTCTCGCGCCACCCGACGCCGCCGGACGACCGAGCCCTGCCGAACTGGCTCCCGATTCGGTCGTCCTGGCGATCGGATCGGGAGCCAGAAGCGACGACCCGGCCGTCAGTCCGGCGGGCGGTGGGCGACGACGACCATGAGGCCCTCCATGTTCGTCTCGGTGCCGAAGCTGAGGCCGATGTCGACGGCGAGGCCCTCGGCCTCGAGCAGGGGGCGGACGACGCCCTCCACGTCGACCAGCACGTTGTCGTGGCGCTCGAAGCCGCGCTCGTAGGTGCCGTCGGGACGCCGCATGAAGGTGGTCATCAAACGGGCGAAGTGGTCGGGGGCGTCGCTGGCCCGCTCGATGATCAGCGCCCAGTCGTCACCCAGCCACGGGGTCGGGGGCCTCGCCATCTGGGCGTCGCGGGTGGTGAGGTCCTCGAGGTCGAGGGCCAGCACACCGCCGGGGCGCAGCGCCCGGGCGCAGGCGACGAGCGCCGCCTCGAGGGTGGTCCGGTCTGGCAGGTAGCTGAGGGCATGGCCGGTCGACACGATCGCGTCGCACTCGGGCAGCGGGTCGTCCGGCAGCGCCAGCACCCGGTGCTCCTCCGCCTCCGGTGCATACGACCGGGCGAGGTCGAGCATGTCCGGCGAGGCGTCGGTGGCGATCACCCGGTGGCCGGCGCCGAGCAGGTGGCGGGTCAGCAGCCCGGAGCCGCAACCCACCTCGACGACAAGGCCGTCCCGCCGCCGCACGTCGTCGAGCAGGGCGAGGATGCCCGGCGCACAGGCGTCGGCGTGGAACCCGAACCCCTCGTGATGGATGCGCGACAGCGCCGGCCGGTAGTAGCGGTCGTCCCCCATGCCCCCATGGTGGCCGACCGCCCGCCCCTCAGCCGTACTGCTCGCGCAGCTTGTACTTCAGGATCTTGTTGAGGGTCTCGTTGCGGGGCAGGGCCTCGACCACCTCGAGGCGCTCGGGGATCTTCTGGGTCATGAGGCCCGCGTCGCGGCAGAGCGCCACCATCTCGTCGAAGGTGAGCTCGTCCTCGCCGGGGGCGGCCTGGACCACGGCCACCACCATCTCGCCCCGCTCGCGGTCGGGCACGCCGATGACGGCCACGTCGCCCACCTTCGGGTGGGTGTAGAGGACGTCCTCGATCTCCTTGGCGGAGATGTTCTCGCCCTTGCGGATGATGATGTCCTTCAGGCGGCCGGTGAGCACGATGTGGCCGTCCTCGCGCAGGTGGCCGACGTCGCCGGTGCGGAAGTAGCCGTTCTCGTCGAAGGCATCGGCGTTGAGCGACTCGTCGGTGTAGCCCTTGAAGACCATCGGGCCCTTGAGGCGGACCTCGCCGTCCTCGCCGGCGGCGCACACGTTGCCGTCCTCGCCCACGATGCGCACCTCGCAGGCGTAGACGGGCTTGCCCTCGGTGTTGGCGAGCTGGTCCTCACTGTCGCTGGGCGAGCCCTGGGCGATCATCGGGCACTCGGTCATGCCGTAGCCGTGGAGGGTGCCGAGCTCGCAGAGCTCGCGCTTGACCTCGTAGTAGATCTCGGGCGGCTTGGGTGCCCCGCCGCCGGCGAGCAGGCGCAGCGAAGGCAGGATCGGGGTGGACGGGTCCTTGCGCTGCTCGGCGAGGAACATCAGGTAGTGGGCGGTCGAGCCGCCCGCCGAGGTGACGCCGTACTCCCGGAACGCCGGCAGGATGGCCTCGAGGTTGAAGCCCTCGACGATGACCGCGCCCACCCCGGTGACGAGCATGAGCACGAGGTAGTCGGGGCCGGCGATGTGGGCGAAGGGGAAGGCGATGGAGCCGAGGTCGACGTCCGGGTCCCACTCGATGGCGTGGGCGAGGCCGTAGCCGCCGGCGATGAGGGTCTTGTCGGTGTGCTGGACGCCCTTCGGGTCCGACGTGGTGCCCGACGTGTAGTAGAGCCAGCGGACGTCGTCGCCGGACTCGGGCGGCGGCGGGAGGGTGGACGGGTCGCCCTCAGGGAGATCGCTGTACGCCGAGAGCACCTGCACGGGCGGCTCGACGTCGGCGCCCAGGCGCTCGGCACGGGCGTTGTAGTCGACGCCGAAGAGCTCGCCGGGGCCGAGGTAGAGCTTCGGGGCGAACTGGTGGAGGGCGAAGTCGACCTCCTTCTCCCCGTAGATGTGCAGGATCGGGTTCTGCACCACGCCGAGGCGGGCGAGGGCCACCGAGGCCACGACGGTCTCGATGCGACTGGGCAGCTGCCAGGTGACCTTGTCGCCCGGGCCGATGCCCATGGCCTGGAAGCCGGCGGCGACCCGCTCGGCACGATCGTGCAGCTCACCGAAGGTGAGGGCACGGCCGTCCGGGTCGACCAGCACCCGGGCGTCGGGCGACAGCGCCGCACGGCGCTGCACCAGCTCCCACATCGTCTCCGATTCCTGCAGCGGCGTCTCGTCGGCCATTCGGTCCTCCCCTCGTCCGGGCGTCGGGCCCGGCACACCAGATCGCTTGTCGTCGGTCCCGGTCGGCGGCACCCGAGGGTCGTCGCCGACGAGGGGTCAGTGTGGCATGGCGCCGAGCCGGGCGGTGGCGTCAGGGCGCGGCCCGTCGCCGGTCACGGCCAAGGCGTGCCGTAGTTCGTGCAGCCGCTGAGGTCGGTCTTTGCCTGGGCATGGCGCATCACCGGGTTCTCCGAGGCGAAGTTGTCGTGGAACGAGCAGTCCGCGAACGCCGCGGTGGCCCCCTTGCCCACATAGACCGCCCCGGACCACCAGGACTTCCTGATCTGGACCGGGGCCTTGATGTGGTGCACCTCCGTGCCGCGGACGGAGATCACGCCGTCCTTGGCGACGCGGATCGCCGCCGCTCCGGTGCGGTGGATCTCGGAGTCGACGATCTCTGCCCGACCCTTGGTGACGTCGACGCCGAACCCGACCGTCTCGTGGATCGTGGCGTCCGTGAGGCTGATCGACCCGCCGTCGACGTCGACCCCGTTCCTCTTGGCGCCCGAGACGTCGAGGTGTCGGAAGGTCCCGACGGCCGCACCCTCGACGGCGATGCCGTGCCAGGAGCACCCCGCGATCGTGATCTCTTCGAACACGGGCTGCGCCTCGCCGGAGACGGCGACCCCCGACGGCCCACGTCGCCGATGGTGCACCGCGTGAGCCGAGGCGCGCCGCCGAGCACCGCGATGCCCGAGCCCCCGGCGCCCTGCACCTCGAGGCCCGAGAACGTAGGGACGCCGCCGGTCTCGACGATCACTCCCTGCTTGCCCGTCCCCGTCACCCGCCCGTCCTCGAACGTGCCGGCGCCCCGTTCACTGACCCAGACCCCGCACGATGCCCCGCCCTCGACGGTGAAGTCACGGAACGTCGGGTTGCTCTCGTCGTCGGCGACCGCGATCGCCGGGAAGTGCTTGCCGTTCAGCACGGCGCTCGAGCCCTCGATGCGGACCCGCTCGAACCTGCCCCGCCCGGCGGTGTAGACGACGATGCCGTGACGGGTGAGCTTGCTCATCGTCACGTCGGTGAAGGTGGGGTCGGCCCCTCCGTCCACCTTGATGCCCGCCAGCGTCGATCCGGTGACCACCACGTTCGCCCAGGTGCCGGCGCTCTGCTCGGTGAGGTGCAGCGCGTGGCCCTTGGAGCCGTGCACCTGCAGGCCGTCGGTGGTGGGCGTCGACGCGCCGTCGACCAGGAGGCCGGTGGTGACGGACGAGATCTCGCAATCGGCGAGACGAGGGGCGGAGGCGCCGGTGACGAGCACGCCCTGATCGGTCACCTCGTGCACCCGCAGGCCCTCGACGTCGGGCCGCGAGCCACCGCTGACCACCAGGCCCACCGCGACCTTCGTCACGTTGCAGTGCAGCAGGCGGGGG
Source organism: Acidimicrobiales bacterium (assembly GCA_016794585.1). Classification (NCBI taxonomy): domain Bacteria; kingdom Bacillati; phylum Actinomycetota; class Acidimicrobiia; order Acidimicrobiales; species Acidimicrobiales bacterium. Next base: position 27,879 of record JAEUJM010000015.1, on the reverse strand, counting down.
GACGAGCCGCCGCCCACGCAGAACCCCTCGGTGCCGGCCGCCCCGCCCCCGACCACCGCCACCCGGTGCAGCTCGGGCGCCGACGGGCCCGCCACCTCGACCCCCACGGCCGGCTCGCCGGCGACCTCCAGGTCGGTGAAGGTGCCGCCGGCGCCGTCCAGGATGGCGACGCCGGTGCGGACACCTTCGATCCGGCAGTCCTTCACCCACGGCGCGGCCCCCTCGCCCGACACCGCCAACGCGGTCCCGGGGCTGGCGAGGACCGCCGCCTCGTAGCTGCCGAGGGCCCGCGCGACGTGCAGCGCGCTCGTGCCACCGCGGACCTCACCGCCATGGAGGACGGGATCGGCGCCGTCGCGGACGTCCAGCCCGTGTTCCCCGCCCTCGATCCGGCAGTCCTCGAGGCGGCCGTGGGTGTCTTCGCCGAACACGACGCCCACCTGCACCTCGGCGATCTCGCACTGGCGCAGGACGGGGCGGACCGTGTCGCCCTCGATGATCACCCCGGTCGACCGGTCGTGGCCCCGAGCCGAGACCGCGCAGCCGTCCAGGGTCACCCGGCCGGCGGCGACCCGGACGCCCACGCCGTCGCGTCGGGCCGCGGCCACGACGGTGAGCCCTTCGACGAGGCCTTGCGGAGCCGTCCAGGTGAGGGCCGTCCCGTCGTCCACCTCGAGGACCACCTCGTCGCGCTCGCCCTCGGCCACGATCTGCAGCTCGCGGTCCACGGTCACCGCCTCGAGGTAGTGGCCGGGCCGGACGTAGATCGTCGAGCCCGTGGGGACGGCACGGGCGGCGGGTGCGATCTCCCGGAAGTCGGCCTCGCCGTGAGGGGCGACGATCACCGTCCTGGGATCGTTCGCGGCCGGGCCCGGGCCGGAGAGCCGCTTGCCGATCTCCTCGACGAAGGTGGGCACGAAGCGCTCCATGAAGCCCTTCTTCAGCAGCGGCTGGGCCTCCATCGAGCCGAGCTTCTTGAGCCCGTGCGGGAGTCGGTTCGTGTCCAGCTTGGTGACGTCGTCGACCAGGGCGAGGAAGATCGGGACGCCCTGGCGGAGCGCGGCCTGCACCTCCTGCTTGTGCACGTCGCGCTCACGGGAGGCGGCCTTGCGCTCGAACTCGTCGAACCACCGCTGGCCGATGACCACGACCATGGCGTCGGTCTGGCCCAGGGCCTCGTCGATCGCCTCTTTCCAGTTGTCGCCCCAGTAGAGGCTCTCGCCGTCGTAGAAGATCCGGTCGTTGCCGAACTCGCGGACGAGGGCGTCGCGGATGCGACCCGCGGTGCTCTCGGTGTCCGCCTCGCGGTAGCTGACGAAGATCTTCTTCCCGTCAGACATCATCGATCTCCACGTCGCCGATTGCCGTGCGGGTGCACGGGAGCGACGCCGTCGCGCCCCGCCTGCGTGACCCGTCCCATCGCCCGAGCCTGCCCGTCACCCACTGATCCGCCCACAGAATAGCGGCGCCGCGGTGACCGTCTCCCGGTGGGAGCGTGCGGCTCAGACCCGTTCGGCGACGAAGGTGCCCTCCAGCACCGGGAAGCCGTCGGCCTGGAGCTCGGTCTCGCCGGTGTCGCCGGTGATCTCGCCGCAGATGGCGGTGTCGGTGATCTCGGTGACGCTCACCGAGTGGAACCCGATGGGCAGGACCCGGTCGTCGCCGAGGTAGAGGGCCTCGAAGCTCACGCTCGGCGGCACGTCCGGGATGGTGGCGTCGGGGTCGGTCAGGTCCCCCGGTGAGTCGACGGCGCCCTCCCCCGTCTCGAGGGCGCGGTACTCGCCGGCGGTGATCTCGCCCTCTCCGCCCGTGGAGATGGTGACCACCATGATGAGACCGCCGGCGGGGACCTCGGGGTCGCCGACGGGCGCCGACAGCCCGAACTGCGGGTCGGCCGCCACTTCATAATCGGCGAACACGAAGCTGGCGCTGCTGCCCGAATCGTCGGCGAACGAGGTGGCGACGTCCACGGGCCCGCTGGCGAGTGTCACCGGGTCGCCGGCGGCGCCACGGGCCGACTCGCCGTTCACCACCTCGAGGGTGGTGGCGTCGGGGCACCCGCCGACCGCGCTGTCGGCCTCGCTGTCGTCGGTCGTGGCGACGGAGGTCCCGACCGTGGTGTCGTCGGCCGGGGCGGCATCGTCACCGCCGCCGCTGCCGCAAGCCGCCGCCGCGAGGGTCAGGGCCGCGACGGCGCCCGCCTTCCGTGCCCAACCTGACCGTCCCATCGGGTGCCCTTCCATCGCGTCCGTCGCGTGCTCGATCGTCCGGCCCGAGCGGGCCGGCGGGCGAGGGTACTGCGCGCCGGCCGGCAGCCTCGACGACCGAGGCGGCGGTGGCGGCTCGGGCCGATGCCCACACGACCGCGGCGGCGGCTCGGGCCGACTTCCGACCGGACCGAGGCGGCAGTGGCGGGTCGAGCCGTGGCCCGACCGGACCGAGGCGGCGGTGGCGGCTCGGGCCGGCTCCGACCGGACCGAGGCGGCGGTGGCGGCTCGGGCCGGCTCCCGATCGGACCGAAGTGCGGGCGCCGACCCGGACCGTGGGCCATCGCCCCGCCCGCGCCACACTGGCGTCGTGCGCCACGAGCTGGACCCCGCCCGGTCGACGGTGACCGTCCACGCCTCGTCGAGCCTGCACCCCATCACCACCGACGCGCCCGCCACCGGCTGGCTCGACGTCACCCTCGACGCCGACGGCGCGCTCGACCCGACCGCCCCGGTCGCCGGCCGCACCGAGATCGCACTCGGGTCGATGCGCTCGGGGAACCCGCTGATCGACCGCGAGGCCGAGCGCCGCCTCCACCTTCGTCGCTTCCCCACGGTCACCGGGACGCTGACCGGACTGGTGCCGGGCGCCGACGGGCACGCCGGCGAGGGCACCCTCGACTTCCACGGCGTGCAGCGGCCCCTCGAGGGCGTGCTGCACCTGTGGCGGGACGACGACGGCAGCCTCACCCTCTCGGGTACCACCGAGCTCGACGTCACCGACTTCGACGTCCAGCCTCCGAGCCTGCTGGTGGTGAAGGTCCACGCCAGGGTCCGGGTCGAGCTCGCCGCGATCGCCCTCCCCGCCGGCGCCTGACGAACAGGTCCTCCCCGCCACGAGAGCGACCCGACCCGGGAGGTCGTCGGTGAGGTCGAGCGGGCGACGGGCCCGCGCAAGGACCGTGCGTGCCGGCGACGATGAGGGTGGAGGCGAGAGCGACCGGAATCCGGAGGTGCTCGCCTCCACCTCACCCGCTCGGCGCCCGCCGCCGGCGCCTCAGCGGGGCTCGAGGCCGACGAGGTCGGCGAGCAGCTCCATCGAGCGGAGCCAGTCGTCGAGGTCGTTGCGCCACGGGGCGGCGACGACGTAGCTGACGCCGGCGGCCTCGTAGCGCTCGCGCTCGTCGCGGATGCGGTCGTGGTCCATGCCCTGGGGGTCCCAGCCGGTGCGGAGCGAGATGGTGAACCCGGGCTCGGGGCGCTCGGCCCGCAGCGCCTCGATGGGCGCCCGCACCTCGTCGGGGTCGAGGCCGATGAGGTGGAACCCGTCGCCCTTCTCGACCGCCCGCCGGCGGGCCCGGGGCCCCGAGCCGCCGACCCAGATCGGGATGTCGTGGGCGGGCTGGGGCAGCACCCGCAGGTCGTCGAAGCTCGTGAAGCGGCCGTGGAAGGTGGCGGGGTCGTCGCGCCACACCGTGCGCCAGAGGTCGAGCATCTCGTCGAGGCGGTCGCCCCGGTCGCCGAAGTCGTAGCCGAGGGCGGCGTACTCCCCCGCCGACCATCCCACGCCGACACCGACGGTCAGTCGGCCGCCCGACAGGTTGTCGAGGCTGGCGAGCTGGTTGGCCGCCTCGAGCGGGTTGTGCTGGGGGGCGACGAGCACGCTCGTGCCGAGGCCGATCTCGGAGGTGAGCGCCGCCGCCCAGGTGAGGGTGACCATCGGGTCGTAGAGGTAGGGCGACGGGTAGTCCTGCGCCGCGGGCTGGACCAGGTGGTCACTGACCCAGAGGCCGGCGAAGCCCCGCTCCTCGGCCAGCTTCGCCGCCCGCCCGACGGCCTCGGCGCCGGCGACCCGGCCGTACTGCGGAAGGTGGATCCCGACCTGGAACATGGCGACGTCCTACCAGACGGCGACCGGCCCCGGGCCGGCGCCGGCGCCGGCGCCGGCGGTCGTTGGCGAGCAGTGGCCCGACCCCGCCCTCTGGAACCGCCGCAGGCGGAACCCGTCGGGTAGGCGACGGAGATCGACCCTCCCCCCGCCGGTCGTCCCGGTCCTCTTACGCATCTTCATGGCTTTTCAGTACTTTCCATGCTAGCCCTGAAGCATGCACACCTACACCCGCCGCTGGACGGACGACTCGCCGTCGCCCGAGATCACCACCTACCGCTTCGAGGACGCCCTCGACCTGGTCGCCCTGGCCGAGGTCGACCGCCTCATCGGGTGGAAGACCTGGCCCGAGGTCTGGCACCTCGACGACACGGGCCGGTTCCGCTGCTACTTCCGGGCCTCGACGCTCGACGGTGTCAAGCGCTGGGCCGACGACCCGTCCGACCTCCACCGGTCCCGCATCGCCGGCCTCGCCGACGGGGGCTGCCCGAAGCGCTGGCTCATCGTCGACTCCCGGCCCACGGGCATCCGCCAGCCCGTCGACGACGGCGACGCCGAGGCGTTCCTGCGCCTCCGCGACGAGCTCGCCACCGTCGGCCTGACCCTCCTCGACGCGGTCGTGTTCGACGACAGGTGCCACTGGTGGTCGATGCACGAGGAGACCAGCGGCACGACCCGCTGGCCCGAGCCCGGCCCCAGCGACTTCGACGCGATCGCCGTCGGCGAGTAGGTCATGGCCGCGCCCTCGCGCCCACCTGACCCGTTCGAGCTGGTGCAGGACCACCTGCGCCCCGCCGTCGCGGCATTGCTCGAGACGCTGGGCCCGTTGCCCCTCGACGACCTCTACGGGCTCATGCACCGGGCCGGGCTGTTCGCTCCGCTCGATGCCGTGGAGGAGGGGGACGACCACCGCTGGATGATCGAGGATCTCACCGAGTTCGGCTTCGACGGGTTCCACCGCACCGGCGACGACGTGATCGCCTTCGTGCCCGCGATCGCCGACGGCATGGTGCTGTCCCACGTGCTGACGCCGTCGGAGCAGCGGCGTTCCCTGCTCGACCTCGGCCTCGACCTCTGCGTGATCACGGCCCACCGGCATCGGTACCAGCTGGCGTCCGGTGGTGAGGTGAAGGTGGCGCGCTCCTACCCGACCCCGGAGCTCACGGCGTCGGCGCGCGCCCTCGGGTTCGCCACCGACGACGAGGCCGACCCGCACGGCTCGCTGGCCGGGCCGCGCGGATGGCTCGATCCCTTCAGCGTCGGCGACGTGCTGACGGTCGGCGTGTCCGGCCGCACGCTGGCCGTCGGACGCACCCACTTGCGGTGCCTCCCGCCGCTCGCCCGCTCACCCCTGGTCGCCGCCCTCGATCTGGCCGCCCGGCGGCGGACCGAGGGCGCGTACGACGAGTACGTCGTGCTCGACGGTTATCCCGAGGATCTGGTCCTCGACTCCCTCGCCCACCATGCGCACCTGCTTCGGCTCCCCGACCTCCCGGTGTCCACGGCGTTCACCCACCTCGGCATCGAGTGGGACGGCGACACCCTGATCCGCCGGCGCCAGCACGCCGCTTCCGGTGCGCTCCCGTGAGCGAACCCTCGGTGCCAGTCTGGTACCACCGGGCGCTTCGGCTCGCTACGATCGGAGCGTGGATGTGAACGTGAAGAACGTCGACCCCGAGGTACTGGCCCGGCTGTCCGAGCAGGCCGCGGCCGAGGGGATGAGCCAGCAGGAGTGGATCCGCCAGACCCTGCGGCGAACCGCCGCCCGGCTATCGCCTTCCGAGCTCGTGGCCCAGCAGTCGCTCGTCGCCGACCCGATGACGGACGCCGAGTTCGCCGCCATCCAGCGTCGGGTCGCCGACCGCCGCCGCGCCGCCATCGAGCGGCTGGGCGACTGACGGGCGCCCCATGCACGACAGCGTCGTGGCCGACGCCAGCGGCTTGTTGGTCTTGGCGGGGGTGCTCGAGGGCACGCGCCACGGGGTCGACGAGGTGCTCGCTCTGGACGCCACAACACTGCTGCTGGCCGAGTACCTCGCCGTCCGCCACGAGGGGGCGCCCGACCGCTGCCGGTCGGACTACGCCGCCGTGACCCGGATCGTCGGCGAGTGGTTCCCGGCGCGGCCGCTCGCCGTCGACGCCGCCCTCGGCGACCTCCACGACGGCCTCGACACCGCGGTCACCCTCCGCCTGGCCGAGACGCTGGGCGTGCCGCTGGTGACGAAGCGCGCCGGCGCCGCCAGCGACACCGTCACCATCCTCTACTGCTGACGATCGCCGGCCCACCGCGTGAGCAGGTCGGCCAACAGCTCATCCGACGGCAGCTCGTCCTCCTCGTCCCACTCGTCGGGCGGGAACTCGTCGAAGGGGCAACCGCACGAGATCAGCTGGCGCCGACACCGCGGGCACTCGGCGATGTCGCACCCGAGGTGGTGGGCGCCGCCGGGCTGGACGCCGCAGTCGCCGCACCGGCCCTTCGCCCGACCCCACCCACGCTCGGATCCCCATCGGGCCAGTGGGAACGCCTTCCCGTCGATGTGCAGCTCGGTCACCACGCAGGAGGTGGCCACGAGCATCTCTTGTTCGCAGTCGTCACAGATAGCCATGCGCCCATCGTGGCGACGCCCTGTGACAGTCAAACTCGCCGCGGGCGACCCTCGCGGCGGATAGAACGAGCGGATGCTGAGCAGGCGGCGCTGATGCCCATCGCGTGTGGGAACTGCGGCGGCGCCCACGAGACGGTGTCCGAGGTGCGCGCCTGCCACCAGGTGACGCCGTCGGCCCGGGGCGACGTGCCGGAGCCGGACGACGACTCGTACGGCTGGATCGACACCTCCAGCGATTCTGTGCCGGCACGCGCCAACCGCCCCGGCCGGTCGTCAGACCGCCCCGCTCCCCCGGCGCCCGACCGCCCAGGCAGGTCGCCCGACCGCCCCGGCAGGTCGTCAGAGCGCCCCGCTCCCCCGTCACCCGAGGCGCCGGCGCCGGCCGCGCCCGTCCACGCCGGTCCGGCGGCGCTCGGACGCTCGCTGGTGGTCCGGCCTGGCCAGGACGCCCCGGCGGACTGGGCGGCGTGCCCCCGCGTCGTCCTCGACGACGAGGCCCTGCGAGACCCCGCCGCCGTCATCGACCAGCTCGCCGGATGGTGGACGGCGCGCCGGCCGTACGTGGTCGAGCTCGCCGCCACCCTCGACCGCCACCCGGCCGAGACCGACGACCGAGAGCCGTGGCGCCTCGACCCCTCGTTCACCTTCCCCCTCGACCGCTTGGTCCACCTGGTGTGGTCCAACGCTCTCGACCTCCGTGACGGCGGCGTCCCCACCAACGAGGCGGTCACCGCCGCCGTGGCCGCCGGCACGACCATCGCCCCCGAAGGCACTGCCGACGTCCGGACCGCCTCCGGCGAGCCGGCGTGGTGCGACGGCGGGCCGCTCAACCTCGACCTCGACCTGGGCGGCGCCGCCGCCGACGGGCTCCCCGTCCTGCACCGGACCTGGCTCGAGCACGGTCGGGTCACGCCGCTGGCCAACCCGGCACCGACGGCCGACCTCGCCGCCGACCAGCTCGCCGCCGTCACCCACCGGGGCGGACCGTGCCGGGTGATCTCGCCGGCGGGCTCGGGCAAGACCCGCACGCTCACCGAGCGGGCCCGCCACCTCGTCGCCGGGTGCGGGCTGCCGCCGACCGCGCTCACCCTCGTCGCCTACAACACCCGAGCCGCAGGCGAGATGCGCGAGCGCCTCGGCGAGCTGCCCGGCCTGCAGATCCGCACCCTCAACTCGTTGGGCCTCGCCATCGTCGGCGGCACCGGCCCGTTCCGCCGCCCCGGCGCCCGGCCGCCCCGCGTGCTCGACGAGCGGGAGGTGCGGGACCACCTCGAGCGCCTCGTGAAGTTCCCCCGGCGGGCCAACACCGACCCGGCGGCGCTGTGGATCGAGGCCCTGGGCCAGGTGCGCCTCGGCCTGCGTGACCCGACCGAGGTCGAGGCCGACTACCAGGGCGACGTCGACGGGCTCGCCGACGTCTTCCCCCGCTATCGAGAGGCCCTGCGGCGTGACGGTGCGGTCGACTTCGACGAGCAGATCTACCAGGCCGTGGAAGTGCTGCTGCGGGAGCCCGAGACCCGCCGGGCCGCCCAGCGGACGTCCCGGGTGATGCTGGTCGACGAGTTCCAGGACCTCACCCCCGCCCACCTGCTGCTCATCCGCCTGCTCTCGGCGCCGGCCCACGACGTGTTCGGCGTCGGCGACGACGACCAGACCATCTACGGCTACCAGGGGGCCGATCCTCGCTGGCTGATCGACTTCGCCGACTACTTCCCCGGCGCCGCCAGCCACCCGCTGACCGTGAACTACCGCTGCCCGCCGGCGGCCATCGACGCCGCCCGGAACCTCCTCACCCGCAACGCCCGGCGAGTGCCCAAGACGGTCGAGCCGGCGCCCGGCCGGGTCGATGAACAGGGCGCGCTGCAGGTCGTCACCACCGCGGACGGGACGGTCGGGGCGACGGTCGACGCCGTCCGCGCCCAGCTCGACGCCGGCGCCGCCCCGTCCGACGTGGTCGTGCTGGCCCGGGTGAACGCCGCCCTGGCCCCGGTGCAGGTGGCGCTCGCCGTGGGCGGGATCCCGGTCGACCCGGTGCCGGGCATCCGGGCCTGGCTCCAGCGCACCGGGGTGCGGGCGGCGCTGGCGTGGCTCGACCTGGCCCTCGACCCGCGACGCCTGTCGGGCGCGGCCATCCGGGAGGCGGCCCGCCGTCCCCCGCGCGGGCTGTCGCCAAAGCTGATCGACTGGATGTCCGAGCAGCGCGACCAGGGCGGCCTCGAGCGCCTCGCCGGCCGGGTCAGCCGGGAGCGCGACCAGGAGAAGCTGCTCGCCTTCCTCGCCGACCTGCGCCTCGTCGCCGGGGTCGTGGCCGGAGGCGGCGACACCGCGGCGGTGATGGCCACCGTCCGGGACCGCATCGGCCTCGGCGGGGCGGTCGAGTCGCTGGACCGGTCACGGGGGCGGGTCGACCGGTCCACCCACGGCGACGACTTCGACGCCCTGCACCAGCTCGCCACCCTCCACCCCGACCCTCGCACCTTCCGGCGCTGGCTCACCGACCAGCTCAACACCGAGGTGCCCGCCGGCGAGGGCGGCCGGGTGCACCTGTCGACGGTCCACCGGGTGAAGGGCCTCGAGTGGCCCCACGTGGTGGTGCACGAGGTGTCGGATCGCCTGTTCCCCCACCGCCTCGTGGTCGGGCTCGACGGCCGGGAGGAGGAGCGCCGCATCTTCCACGTGGCCCTCACCCGCTGCTCGGCGTCGGTGACCGTGGTGGCGCCGGCCGACGCGCCGTCGCCCTTCCTCGGTGAGTTGGCCGCGCCCGGCGAGCCCCCGCCCCGGCCGGCCCCGACGCCGGCGCCGTCTCGGCCGACGGCGGGCGGAAAGCCGAGCGGCCCGAAGGAGCCCGCCGAGCCGATCGACCCAGCGGCGTGGAAGCAGTCCCACGCCCTCCACGAGGCGCTGCGCCAGTGGCGCAAGGCAAGGTCGACCGCCGACGGCGTGCCCGCGTTCGTGGTGTTCGCCGACCGCACCCTCGACGACCTCGTCGCCCGCCGCCCCACGACCTTCCCCGAGCTCCTCGCCTGCCACGGCATCGGCCCCGCCAAGGTCGAGAACTACGGCGACGAGCTCCTCGCCGTCATCGCCGAGTTCTCCGACTGAAGCCGAAGGACACGCAGGGCCAGCACGCAAACTCGGGCACTCCCCAGCGGCCCACCGGCAGCGCCCGCTCCCGCCGATGACGCAACGGCCCGGCCGCGCACGCGCAGTCCGAGCGATACGAAGGGAGCAACCCCCCGTCGATCACCGGGCCGGTGCCCCGCTGCGATCGTCGCCGCCCCGACTGGGGAGCCCCCGATGCGGCGCCGGTAGGGTCCCCCGATGCTGTTCCCCCGACCTCCCGTCGCCCTGCTCGCCTCGATGGTGGTGGTCGTCGGCGTCAGTGCTGGATCGCCGGCGCCCGCGATGGCGGCCGGGGCCACCGCGACCATCACCGGCCGGGTGACCGCCGAGGCCGACAACCAGCCCATCGCGGGGCTCTACGTGATCATCTCGCAGAGCGACCCGTCGGACGGGACGGCGGTCCAGACCGACGCCGACGGCAAGTACGAGCTGACCATCCCCGTCAACCCGGGGAACTACTTCATCTACTTCACCGAGGCGTCCTACAACCCGTTGTACGCGAGCGAGTGGTGGAACGACGCCGGTCGCCGTGCGGACGCGACGCCGGTGCCGGTCACGGCGGGGGCGACCACGGCGAACATCGACGCCCGCCTCGCCGTGGACCGTCAGCCCGACCTCACCGTGCGCCAGGGCCGCTTCGGCGCGGAGGTCGGCCTCGGCACGATCAACTCGACCGGCCAGGGCCAGACCCGGAGGGCCAGCGTCGGGCGCGGCGGCTCCGTCAGCTACGTCGTTTCGGCCATCAACACGGGCAGGGTCCCCCAGTCGCTCAGGCTGACGGGAACGACGACGACCGCCGACTTCCGCGTCCGCTACACCGTCGGCGGCACGGACGTGACCAGGCAGGTGACCCTCGGCGAGTACGTGACGCCGGAGCTCGAGGTCGGATACGCGACGGACCTGAAGGTGACGGTCACGGCCCGCAGTGGTTCGGTGCGCGGCGACGTCGCCAAGGTGCGCGTGACCGCCCGGTCCGACGCGCCACCGAACCAGAGCGACACCGTCAAGGCCGTGACCACCCGGACCTGATGCCCGCACCCTCGACGACCTCGTCGCCCGCCGCCCCACGACCTTCCCCGAGCTCCTCGCCTGCCACGGCATCGGCCCCGCCAAGGTCGAGAACTACGGCGACGAGCTCCTCGCCGTCATCGCCGAGTTCTCGGACTGAGGCGGCGCCTGGCCAGCGATCAGGCGACGACGCGGCTGAGAAGGTGCCGGTTCTTGGCCACCGAGCCCGGCAGAACCGCGAAGTGGACCTGCCCATCAGGATCAACAGCCGCGATGCGAACCACGGCACGGGCCTCGCCGTTGCCGGCGAGGAGCATCGCCCCAGGCACCACCCGCTGGGGGTCGACGGCGTCGGCGATCGTCGACCAGCCGAGGCCGTCATCGTCCTCGGCGTTCAGATCCGCCACGAGATCGAGTTCGTCAGACATGTTGGTGCCCTTCTCGAGCGGGCGTGACCGTCACCGGCGACTGCGGCCGACCACTGCGGTCCATTCGATCACGAGCTCACTGGCGAGGTCACGAGGTGCCATCGTGGTCCGAGCCGTCGTCGGTCGTGGGTGCCCTAGCGCCTCCGCGACCTGAGGAAGGTCTCGTTCAGCGATGTCCCAGAGCAGGCCACGGTCGACCCGGTGATAGGCGTGAGCGAGGATCGTCCGGGTCGCAGCCAGCTCCCGCCACGCAACCCGTGGATGGGCGGCTCGGGTCTCGTCGTCGATCTGGCTGGCAGCCTCACCGGCGATCTCGACGATCCGTTCCAGAGCGAGCCAAGCACGGGCTCGGCCTCCAGGGCGGGTCGACCGCGCTCGACGAGCTCCGCTGCGGTCACGCACATCCGCCGGATGTCGTTGAGGCGCTTCCAGTCGCTGCGGCTCACAAGGCGACGGCCTGGGCGCGTACGTCCTCGTCTTCTGGCAGCAGGCTGCCCGCGGAAACGACGTCCACCCCGACGCCGAGCAGCTCCTGCAGCTCGAGCTCCAGCCTGGCCAAGTCGAACAGCGAGGCGCCCGGTTGGAACTCGACGAGGAAGTCCACATCGCTCTGCGGTGACTCATCGCCCCGCGCGACCGAGCCGAAGACCGTCGCGGAGGCGCCCCGGTGGCGCGCCACCGCCGCCTTGATCTCGTGGCGGTGCGTCTCGACGAGCGCCCGCAGCGGGCGCTGCGACTCGGCCATCCTCGAGATCCTACGACCGTGCACAGGCCGCGTCAGGACCCATTGACGAACCGGTCGAGCATGCCGACCGCGCCGACCAGGAAGGAGTCCTCATCGACCGTCAGGACGACCGGCGCGGTCACCAGACCCGCCGAGCGCCGTTCGCCGTCTCGGGATCGAGGTCCCAGCCGGCGAGGATCTCCCGGCCCCGGCCCCGATCGGTGGCCAGGTCGAGGGCGATGGCCACGGGATGCGCCGGCCGGGCGCTCACGCCGCCGGGCAATGGCAGCGACGGGCCCCAGGGCGCCGCGGCCTGCGGGGCCGGCGCCACCGCGACCCGCACCCCCGACTCGCTACCGCCGGTCGGGGGCGGTGGGACGAAGGCCGCCCGAGGCAGGTACAGCGAGGGCACCGCACCACCGACCACGGCCGGTGCCCCGTACGCGACGGCGGCCAGTGTCCCGACGACGACCCCGTCCTCCATGATCGCCCGCTCGGCGGCGACGACGTCCCGGGACCACGACGGCGCCCAGTGCTCGGACAGTTCCCAGAACAGCGCCGGCGTGTCCGGCACGTGCCGCTGCGAGTCGAGGAGGTGCGCCCGCTCGAGCGCCCGGGCCACGGCAGAGACCTGGGTCGCCGAGGCGCCGACGTCCTTGGCCACGGCCCGGACCCCGAGCGACTGATCGGGATGGGTGAGCAGCCAGTACGCCACCCGAACGCCGACACCCGAGAACGGCGAGCGGAGCGGGGCCCCGTCGTCGCCCGTCTCGACCCGGGCGGCTACGTGAGGATCGTCGACGACCGAGTCGATGCGCACCCCCGGCGCCCGCACCACGAGTCGACGGGTCGCCCGGTCCCAGTAGCCGACGCCGGCGTCGACGAGCTCGGCCCTGGCGGCGGCGTCGATGCGGTCGGCCGCCACGACCACACGGCTCGTCGCGCCGGGTGTCGCACCGAGGCGCCGGACCAACCCCAGTGCGTCGGAGAGCCGCACCCGGCTGAACGCCTCGACCTCGAGGGTGAGTTCCTGACCGTCGACCGAGGCGACGATCGCCGACGGCGAGTCACCTGAATCTGTGCCGGCGTCGAGGATCTCGACGTCAAGCGAAGAGAGCGCCGCCGTCACGTCCGCCACCGCCTCACGTGGCTCCATGTCGACATTGTACGGTATACGTGGATCCACGTACACCGTACAGGCGCCGCCCGCGCGCCAGTGTGGGGCCGTCACCCCGGCCCCGAGGGACTTCCCCGTCCCCCGACGACTGCAGCATCCTGCAAACCTTCAGAATTCTGCAGCCCATAGGCGGGCCGCAGTGCACACCGCTCTGTGGTTGGCCGCTGCTCGGGAGTCGCCTCGATCGCCATGGGCCGAGGGTACGAAGGCCCTCTGACAGCGATCGACGAACGCCCCGTCCACCCCTCGTGAGGGCGGCCGGCGCCGGCGGCGGCCGGAGCGGCAGGAGTACTCCGGTGACCGCCCGGTGGACTCCCGCTCCGGGCACGAGGGAGAGGATCGGGCAAGATCGAGGGCATGGACACCACGAGGGCGGGGACGCCGACGGGACTGCTGATCGCCGGCGAGTGGCGGGACGGGACGAGCGACGCCGTCGTCGCGGTCGAGAACCCGGCCGACACCACGATCGTGGCCGAGGTGGCCGGCGCCTCGGCCGCCGACGTCGATGCCGCCGTGGCCGCGGCCGTCGAGGCGGGGCCGGCGCTGGCCCGCCTCACCGAGTTCGAGCGGGCCGAGCTGCTCCACGCCGTCGCCGACCTCCTCGACGAGCGGGCCGAGGCCCTCGCCGTCCAGATGACCGCCGAGTCGGGCAAGCCCCTCGTCGCCGAGACCCGGGACGAGCTGGTCGAGTCGGCCGACATCTTCCGGCTCGCCGCCGAGGAGACCAAGCGCCTCGAGACCCACGTGATGCCGAGCATCGAGCGCACCAAGCGGGTGTTCACCCACCGCAAGCCGGTCGGGGTCTACGCCCTGCTGACGCCGTTCAACTTCCCCATGAACATCCCCGCCGAGCTGCTGGCGGCGGCGCTGGGCGGCGGCAACACCGTGGTGATGAAGCCCAGCGAGTCCACGCCGCTGTCGGGGGCGGCCCTCGCCCAGGCCGTCGTGGACGCCGGCTTCCCCGCCGGCGCGGTCAACGTCGTCCACGGCCGGGGCGACGTCGGCGCCGCCCTCACCACCCACGCCGGCGTGGACGGCATCGGCTTCGTGGGCTCGGCCGACACCGCCGAGGCCATCGTTCGGGCGGCGGGCCTCAAGCGCACCCTGATCGAGGCGTCGGGCAACGGCCCCCAGATCGTATGCGACGACGCCGACCTGGCCCGCGCCGCCGAAGCCGCCGTGTTCGGCGCCACCTTCGTGGCCGGCCAGTGCTGCGTCGCCACCGAGCGCCTGTTCGTGCAGGAGTCGGTGCACGACGAGTTCCTCTCGCTCCTGCTCGCCGCCGCCGCCGAGCCCGTCCTCGGCGACCCCATGGCCGACGACACCGCCTACGGCCCGGTCAACAACGAGACCGTCGCCGCCCGCATGGACGCCCACGTCGCCGACGCCGTGGCGGCCGGTGCCGGGGTCCTCACCGGCGGTGAACGGGCGACCGGCTTCGCCAGCGACCTCTACTGGCCCCTCACCGCGCTCGACGGCGTGACCCCGACCATGGCCGCCTTCCGGGAGGAGACCTTCGGGCCCATCCTGCCCATCACCACCTTCGCCGACGACAACGAGGCCGTCCGCCTCGCCAACGACTCCCACCTCGGCCTCCAAGCGGCGGTGTTCACCTCGTCGCTGAGCCGGGCGTACCGCTACATCGACGACCTGCGCGTCGGCACCGTCCTGGTGAACGAGTCGACCAACTTCTGGGAGCAGCACCCGCCCTTCGGCGGCGCCGGCGGCACCAGGACCGGCTGGGGCCGCATCGGCGGCAAGTACACCCTCCACGACATGACCGACCTGCGCACAGCGGTCATCGACGTGCGGTAACGGCGGCGGCGCCAGGCCGATTGACCAGAGCGTTCGTCGCGCGCCGGCGCCAAACCTTGTGCCGGTGCCGAGCCGACCGGCCCCACGCGAGAGCCGCGACCAGACAGCCCAGGGCGGCGACCGCCAGCAACAAGGTGGTCGTGGCCAACTGGCTCGGACGCGAGGTGTCGATACCGCCCCTCGCGGCGGGCGGTGAATCGGCAACCTCCGTCTCGAACGTCGGTGTCGAACCTGCAGATCAGCGACTGCGCGAGGAGTTCGATGCCCCGTCCTGGTCGGCAGCGGGGCGCCCGCCGCCGGTCAGGCGGCCGGTGCCACCGTGATGTCGGCCCGCTCGGGGAAGAAGCACACCAGGCCGGTGATCTGCTCGGCGCCGGGGATGGGCGCCTCGTAGCTCCAGGCGATGCCGTCGTGCACCTGCTCGCCGACCGCCACCGACCAGTAGGACGCGTCGCCCTTGAAGGGGCAGTGAGTGGCGAAGCTGGTGGGACGGAGCTCGACGTTCACGTCCTCGCGGCGCAGGTAGTAGCGGGTGGGAAGGCCGGTCTCGTCGAGCAGGACCGGTCGGTCGGTCTCGGCGACGGTTTCCCCGTCGACGGTGACGGTGACGTGCAGGTCGGCAGGGGCAATGGTGATGGTGTGGCCGGCGGTCATGGTGGGGTCAACACATTGGGCCGGGAGGCATTCCGCCCCTCCCGTCGGCACCGGCGATCGCAGGGGGTGTCGACCCGCTGTGCAGGTGGCGCACGCGTCCCGCTTCGAGGTGACCGGGTCGAGCCTCTTCCGGTTCGACCTCGAGCAAGCGGAGGACCTCGCCGTCGTGGACACCCCGCCGGCGTGCCCGCGCCAGACATCGCACGGCTCGGCCCTTGACATCAAGTGGACTTGAGGTTCTACCGTCCCTTCGAGACCCGCCCGCCTGAGGAGTTGCCGCCCATGACCGCCCCCGGTTCCGCCGCCACCGCCAGCCCCACCACCACCCACACCGCCGCCACCGAGGGGCGCACGGGACCCTTCGTCCTCGTCGCCGCCGAGGACGGCCTGCACCACGGCGGCCGCCCGGCCGAGCACCTGGCCGGCCGGGCCGTCACCGCGGTGACGGCGACCGACCCCGCCGCAGCGTGGGCCCTCGTCGACGGCGCCGAGGTCGTGCGGGTGACCCCGGACGGCGCCGAGGAGGTCGCCCGCCTCACCGACGGTCGGGGTCTGTGCATCCACGAGGACCGAGGGACCGTCTTCGTGGGCGGGACAGAGGCCCGGCTGTGGCGGCTGGAGGGCAGTGACCTCGTCCGGGTGGCCTCCTTCGACGACGCCCCCACCCGCTCCGAGTGGTCCACGCCCTGGGGAGGGCCCCCGGACATCTTCTCCATGGCCTCCCACGGCGACGACCTCTACGTGAGCGTCCACGTCGGCGGCATCCTGCACAGCGACGACGACGGGCGGAACTGGCGGGCGACCATCGACCTCCACGACGACGTCCACCAGGTGGTGGTCGACGACGACGGGACCATGTGGGCGGCCACCGGCCGGCGAGGGCTGGCCCGCAGCACCGACAAGGGACGCACGTGGCAGTACCTCGACGCCGGGCTGCACGCGACCTACCTCCTCGCCGTGGCCGTCACCGACGCCGGCGTCCTGGTGAGCGCCCAGTCGGGCCACGCCGGACGCGACACCGCCGTGTACCTCCTCGACGGCGACCGCTTCGAGCCAGTGGCCGGTCTGCCCGAACCCTTGTCGGGTGTCTCGCCCCGCCACCTGGCGGCGAGCGGCACCCACGCCGCGCTCGCGACCGACGACGGCGGCGTCCACCTGAGCCACGACGGCGGCCGGACCTGGCGCTCGCTGGGAGCGGTCGACGTCCCCCACGGCGTGATCGTCACCGGCTCCGCGCTTCCCTGATCGACGCTCTGACCAAGCCAGCCCTGCGCCCTGCCGGCCAGACCCAGCGCCCGAGGCTCGGTGGCGGCCGCCGCAGGCGCAGGGCCAGGACCGGCGTCCACCCGCCGCGACCAGTCGGCCGACTCGGGCCGGGACCCGTCGGCGCCGCCGGCGCAACTCCTCGACAGCGGACCGGCCCGACCCCACAATGGCGCCACCGCCCGCCTCGAAGGAGCGCCCCATGCCGCCGGCCATCACCGGGATCTCGCACGTCGACCTCAGCGTCATCGACCTCGAGGCCAGCACGCGCTGGTACACCGAGCTGCTGGGCATGGTCCCGCTGTTCGGCGGGCGCAACGAGCCCTACGACTACGAGGTGCAGTACCTGATGGAGCCGACGTCGGGCGTGATCATCGGCCTTGAGCAGCACGACGCCAATCCCGGCACCCCGTTCGACGAGCGCCGTGTCGGCCTCGACCACCTCAGCTTCAATGTCGCCACCCGCGAGCTTCTCGACGCCTGGCGGGACCACCTCGACGCCCTGGGCGTGTCCCACACCGGGATCACCGAGGAGGACAACTGGGACGTGCTGGTCCTGCGCGACCCGGACAACATCCAGCTCGAGTTCATCCTCCTCAAGCTCGACGCCGACGCCGTCCTGGGCGGCTGAGTCGTCCCCACCACTACGGCTGGAGTGCGGAACTCACCCGGACCGGGACCAGTCGCAGACCAGGTCGCTCGCCGATCGGCGCCGACCGGATGTCAAGGAGTTTCGCTATTCGGTGTGCGAGGCGCCGTCGGTTCAGGTCCGGGGTCAGTCCGAGTTGCGGGAGCGGCGGACCAGCAGCCAGACGCCGACGGCCGCCGCCACCACGAGCACGACGCCGACCACGATCAGCGCCGGCGACGGACCCGACGACCCGGTGTCCTCCGGCGTGGCGGGGATGTCGGCGAGCACGACGAGGCGGAGCAGCAGGCTCATGGCTCCATCCAACCACGCCCGGCGGTGGGACCGAGGCGCGTGGCCCACGCCATGGTGAGGGCGATCAGCACGGGGTACTCGAGGTAGGCGTGGTACGAGGCCAACGAGGTGTAGAGGGTGCGGCCCTGCGTGTAGTCGTGCGCCGCCACGACGGCGACGAGAACCGTGACCCCGGCGGCCAGCAGCACGAGCCGATGCCCGCGCAGCTTCGCTCCGACGGGCGTGGCCTCGAAGGCGGCGGTGGCCTCGGGTGCGTGGCGGGGGAAGAACCAGCACCAGACCGTGTAGTGCATGACCTGGGCGAAGGCGAACAGCGCGAGGAGGCGGGCAGCGGCGGGGCCGGCGGGATCGCCCACGATCGACGGGAGGACGGTGGCACCGCCGGCGGCGGACGCCGCCGAGCTGCCCGTGGCCAGCCATGGGTCGAGCACGCCGGACAGCAACACCAGGGGCACGGCGACGGCCCACGCCACCGTCGTGGCGCGCAGGGCCCGCCGGCGGGTCGGGTGCACCATCGTCGCCGACCACTCCCAGAGGAACACGGCCGGCAGCAGGTTGTGCAGGTTCGCCTGGAGCACGAACCAGGTGTCGGGCCGGGCCAGGGCGAACGCCGCCACCGGGGCGAGCACGGCCAGCCCCACCGCCCGCGCCCGCCACGACCGTGCCAGCAGCACCGTGGCGACCAGCATCCCGACCAGCAGGAGGACCTCGACCTCGCGGGGCAGCACGCCGGGAAGCAGGAGGCGGCTGACCACGATGGACACCAGCACGACGTTCACGCCCACCAGGAAGCGGCCCCGCAACAGGCCGTGGTAGTGACCGGACACGTACCGGACCTCGAGGGCCACGTGGACCATCCCGATGGCCAGCAGGCCGAAGACCACCACGTCGAGCGGCACCGAGAGCGCCAGCGCCAGCGCCATGGCGACGGCGAGTCCGACGATGGCTGACCTCTCGTACCCCGTCGCGCTTGGCGCCACCCTGGCGGTCGAGGTGCCGCTGTACGCCGCGCTACTGCCCCGGCTGGCGCCGGTGTCCAGGTCGAGGGCGGTGGCGGTGGGTGTGGCGGTCAACGTGGTCTCACACCCCCTGTTGTGGTTCGTGCTCGTCCCTCTGGTCGAGCAGGCCGGCGCCTCGACGGTAGTGGCCGTCGCCGTGGCCGAGCTGCTGGTGTGGCTGCTCGAGGCGGCGCTGTGCCGGTTGCTGGCCGGGAGCGGGTGGCGGGCGTCGTTGGAAGTGGCGGCGGTGGCGAACGCCGCCTCCCTGGGCCTCGGCCTCGTGCTCGCCGGCCTCTGACCGTCCTGCACCTCTTCGGGCCCGGTCTCGCCGCCGACCTGCTGGGGTCCTCCATGGCGTCACCGGCCCGGAGACCTCGGCGCGGCGCCGGGTGTCGGCCATGGACTGGCCCGCGGTTACACGGCGTGGATCTCGATGAGGTCGTCGAGCGCTCGGAAGTCGTCGGGGTTGCGGGTGAAGAGGGGGAGACCCTCAGCCACGGCGGTGGCGGCGATCAGCAGATCCACGGCTCGAGCTCCCCGGGGCTTGCGTCCGGCGTTCATGACGGCGGAGAAGACCCTGCCGTAGGCGCGGGCCGCGTCCGCGCCGAAGGGCAGCGGGTCGAAGGCGGCCTCGGTTCGTTGCAGCCGGTCTTGGCGTCGGCTGCGTTCTCTGGGGTCGTCGGTGGCGTGTGGGCCGGCGGTGAGCTCGGCGAGCGTGATGGCGCTGATGGCAACCTCGAGCGGCAGAGAGCTGACGGGCACGTGTTCGAGATCGATGACCACCGACGTGTCAAGGAGCCCCCGTTCAGGTCGGTTGGGGCTAGCCACGAGGGTCGATGTCCTGATCCGCGATCTGGTCGAGGTCGTGGCGGAGTCGGACGGGGTCGACCGGGGCAGCGCTTCGGAAGAGCTCCGTGGCGGCCTCGGCCCGCACGAAGCGGTGTCGGCGCAGTGGGGTCAGCTCACCGACCGGTTCGCCGTTCCGAGTGACGATGAACGACTCGCCTTCAGCGAGCGCCCGCATGATCCGCCCGCTGTCGTTTCGAAGCTCTCGTTGATTGATCTCACCAGCCACCCAGCGAACGTAGCACGGCGTGCCACATCTTCCGCTGAACGATCGGCTCACCACGAGTCCTCTTCACCACCAGCATCGACCTGGCTCTCGGCCTGTGCCTCGGCCAACCAGTCCTGTCGCTCGCGCGCCCAGGCCCGGATCTCGACCATCTCGAGACGGGCACGTCTCGACAGCTCGTCGTCGTCGGCGTCGCCGACCTCATCGGGCTCGAGGATCCAGCGGTGCTCGAACGGCACACCGAAGCGGTACTCCTCCAGTCCCTGCTTCATCCACGGCAACAGCCACAGCTCGAGGTGATCGAGCGCGGCGCGCAGGTCTTTGTGGGCGAGGTACCGGCCGCTCCCCTTCGAGTCCAACCTTCTTGGCGACACGTAGCGGTAGGCGTGCCCGGCGGCGTCGAGGTTGAGGTAGCGACGGGTGTAGACGTGCTTGTAGAGGTGGAGGTCGGGCCGGTCCCGGCGGCGGACCTGCGCCATGATCATGAAGTCGCCGAGGTCGAAGTACCGGTAGCGGCGGACGCCGGCGATGGTCCGGGCGACGGCCTCGAGCGGTCGGGTCCAGTCGTCGCTCAGGGGACCGTCGTAGGGCGGGAAGACGAGACGCATCGGGTGCGCACCTCCGGGATCGTGGTCGGGAGGCGGCACTCGGTCCGTGCTGCGAAGGACTCCAGCACGGCGAACGGCTGGACTCGGCCCATGATGGCGCAGGGTGGCGACGAGGGCAACGCCCTCGACGGCGTCCGTCCGAGCGAGAATCGGTCAGTCGTCGAACAGCGAGGGCTGCGCCGGCGGCTCGTCGCCGGTGGCCTCGACCTCCGTCGCCGCTCCCTCGGCGAGCTCTCGCTCGGCCCGACGGAGCGAGGGGCGGACGACGGACGCGCCCGAGCGCCGGATCTTCACGTTGCGATCCCTGGCAGCCAGGAGTGCCGCGGCATCGGGGCCGTCCCCGCCGAGGCCGTCGACGAACCGGTCGAGCATGCCGATCGCGCCCACCAGGAACGACCCGCCGGGGACGACCAGCGCCGTCGCCGCCGCCCCCGCCGCCGCACTACGGTCGTCGCCGCCGGGGGGACGTGGGGCGACCGGCACGGACGGAGCCGACGCCGGACCGCCCCCGCCGGCAGGAAGGGGCCCGACGATGGCCCTGCGCACCTACCCCGAGGGCGGCGAGCACCCGGGACCGATCGGCCGGACCATCGCCGAGTCCGAGCCCGCCTGGCCGGTCCCACCCTCCACGCCCGACGGCGCCCCCAACGTGCTGGTCGTCCTCTTCGACGACCTCGGCTTCGCCCAGCTCGGCTGCTTCGGCGGCCTCGCCGGCCGCATCCGCACCCCCCACCTCGACCGCCTGGCCGCGCGGGGCCTGCGCTTCCAGAACTTCCACACCACCGCGCTGTGCAGCCCGAGCCGGGCCGCGCTGCTGACCGGCCGCAACCACCACAGCGTGGGCGTGGCCACGATCATGGAGCGGGCCACCGGCTACCCCGGCTACAACGGCCGCATCCCCAAGGACACGGCCATGCTGCCGGCGGTCCTGCGCCGGCACGGCTACGCCACCATGGCCCTCGGCAAGTGGCACCTCACCCCCGACGAGCACGTGTCGCCCGCCGGGCCCTTCGACCGCTTCCCGCTGGGCCAGGGCTTCGACCGCTACTACGGCTTCCTCGGCGGCGAGACGTCGCAGTGGGAGCCCGACCTGTGGGAGGACAACCACCGGGTCGACGCGCCCGGCCGCCCCGAGGACGGCTACCACCTCAGCGAGGACCTCGTGGACCACGCCATCGAGTGGATCACCGGCCTCAAGGCGGTGGCGCCGAGCCGGCCCTTCTTCACCTACCTGGCCTTCGGCGCCACGCACTCCCCGCATCACGCGCCCGCCGACCACATCGAGGCCTACCGCGGCGTCTTCGACGACGGGTGGGACGTCATCCGGGCCGAGACCCTCGACGCCCAGAAGGCGGCGGGGATCGTGCCCGAGGGCACGGTCCTGCCCCCCCGCAACCCCGGGGTCGAGGCGTGGGACGACCTGAGCGACGACCACCGGCGCCTGTTCAGCCGGCAGATGGAGGTCTTCGCGGCGATGGTGACCCACACCGACGAGCAGATCGGCCGACTGCTCGACTTCCTCGACCGCGGCGGTCTCCGCGAGGACACGCTGGTCATGGTCCTCAGCGACAACGGGGCCAGCGCCGAGGGGGCCCGGTTGGGCCGGTGCGACTCGTTCGGCTACGTGAACGGCGTGGTCGAGAGCCTCGAGGAGATGGTCGGCCGCCTCGACACCTGGGGGACGCCGCACACCCACCCTCACTACGCGTCCGGCTGGGCCATGGCCGGCAACACCCCGAACCGGATGTACAAGGCCTTCGTCCACGAGGGCGGCACGCGCGACCCGCTCATCCTGTCGTGGCCCGGCCATCTCACCGACGAGGGCGCGATCCGCTCCCAGTTCCACCACATCTGCGACCTCGCCCCGACCATCCTCGAGGCCATCGGGCTCGAGTGGCCCGACCAGGTGGACGGCCACCTCCAGCGACCGGTGGAGGGGACGAGCCTGCTCTACACGCTCACCGAGCCCGACGCGCCGACGCGCAAGCGCCGGCAGTACTTCGAGATGTTCGCCCACCGGGCCATCTGGGCCGATGGGTGGAAGGCCGTGGCCCTGCACTGGTCGAACGCCATGGTCCTGCGCCTCGGCCAGGTCGATCACGAGCTCCACGACGGGGACCACGACGCCGACGTGTGGGAGCTCTACCACCTCGACGAGGACATCTCCGAGATGCGCGACCTCGCCGCGGAGCACCCCGAGAAGCTGGCCGAGCTGGTCGACCTCTGGTGGTCCGAGGCCGAGCAGCATCAGGTGCTCCCGCTCGACGACACGCTGCTCGAACGGCTGCTGGCCGAACGCCCGACCGTGTTCGAACCGCGCGAGACCTACACCTACGCCGGACGGGTTCGCCTGCCGCGCCAGGGCTCACCGGTCCTGCGGGACTGCTC
Organism: Acidimicrobiales bacterium; assembly: GCA_016794585.1. NCBI lineage: Bacteria > Bacillati > Actinomycetota > Acidimicrobiia > Acidimicrobiales > Acidimicrobiales bacterium. The sequence continues at coordinate 4,977 of JAEUJM010000015.1, read as the reverse complement.
GTACACGATCCACGCCGAGGTCGAGGTGCCCGACGGGGACGGCCGAGGCGAGGGGGTGATCGTGTCGTGCGGCGGCAGCGACGGCGGCATCTCACTGTGCGTGCTCGATGGCCGGGTGCACTTCGTCAGCAACTTCCTCGGCAAGGAGCACACGGTGGCGACGTCCCGCTCGACGGTGCGCCCGGGACCGCTCGTGCTCGACGTCGCCTTCGAGCGCACGTCGCCCAACGCCGGCCGTGTGCGCCTGTCGCTCGACGGCGAGGTCGAGGCCGAGGCCGAGGTGGCCCACACGAACCCCATCGCGTTCTCCTCGTCCGAGGGGATCGAGGTGGGCACCGACGGGGTGACCGCGGTCTGGCCGCGCTACCACTCGCCCTTCGCGTTCGACGGCACCATCGACCGGGTCGTGCTGTCGACCGCCCGGCCCGAGCAGCGCCCCACCCCGGAGCAGGCCGCGGCCGAGGCCCGGGAGGCCATGCTCCGCCAGTAGCCGGCCGGCGCCGGCCTCGTCGCCTGCGCATGGCACCCCGTGCCACGCTCTGCGTTCGGATCCCAGCCGACGCCGAACTCGAGGCAATAGCCCCCGGGTTCCGGGGGCTATTGCCTCGAGTTCCATGGCTGAGGGCGTGACGGACACGCTCGGTGAGATCGACGTGGGTGCCGCCCCTTCGTCGCGCTCGTCGGCTTGGCGACACGCCGCTAGAAGGAACCGATCACCCGTGCACGGTGCCCGCTTTCGCGGACGCGCGCCGTCGGCTGGGATCAACCGCCGGCAGGGTCGGGCTCGGGCGGCGCCGCCGTGACCTCGACGGGGAAGCCGTTGAGGTGGGGGTTGCCCGAGAGAGGGTCGACCCGGTCGTTGCCGGCGAGGCGGTTGACGTTGACCCCCGGCCGGGTCGAGGCCACCGACAGTCGGGCGCCGTCGAGGTCGTGGCCCCACCCGTAGGGCAGGCTCACCACACCGGCCATGACCGCGTCGGTGACGTCGACGGTGACCGTCAGCTCGGCCAGGTCGGTGCGCAGGAGGGCGCGGTCGCCGTCGCCGAGGCCCCGGGCGGCGGCGTCGTCGGGATGCATCGCCAGGACGCACCGCTCCCGGCCCTTCACCAGCGTCGGCGTGTTGTGCTGCCACGAGTTGTTCGAGCGGAGGTGGCGGCGCCCGATCAGCACCAGGGGCGGGCGGTCCTCGTCGAGGCGTGCATGGAGCCGGTCGAGGTCGGCCACGAACTCGGGAGTGGCCAGGTCGATGCGGCCGGTCGGGGTGCGCAGCATGTCGGGCAGGCGGGGCTCGAGCGGGCCGAGGTCCACGCCGTGGGGGTGGGCCAGCAGGACGTCGAGGGAGAGGCCAGGACCGTCGCCGGCGGGCCGGGTGCCGAAGCCGTCGCCGTAGGGCCCGATGCGCAGGTTGAGGTCGAGGATGCGCTCGGGGCCGGTGCGGGGCTCGAGCGCGGCCAGCACGTCGGCGGGGTCCCAGCCGTGCACGGGGCTGAAGGGGTCGGCCGTGGCGAGGAGGGCGAGCAGGCCGGCGAGCTCGTCGTCCATCGCGGCCACGTCGGGGTCCGGGCCCTTGCCTTGGAGGACGCCGGTGAGGCGCACCAGCGTCTGCCACTCCGGGGGCAGGTCGTCGGTACGCTCCAGGACGGGCGGTGAGTAGTTGGCGATGTTGCGGATGGCGAACTGGTAGAAGGCCACGTCGTAGTGGCTGCGCTCGAGGTGCGACGGCACCGGCAGGATCACGTCGGCGTGGCGGGTGGTCTCGTTCAGGTAGAGGTCCACCGAGACCATGAGGTCGAGGCGGTCGAGGGCGGCTGCCAGGCGGTCGCTGTTGGGCGTGGACAGGACGGGGTTGCCGGCGATGGTGACGAGGGCCCGGACCTGGCCGTCGCCGGGGGTCTCAATCTCCTCGGCGAGACAGGCCACGGGGAGCTGGTCGAAGGCGCCGGGGAGGCCCCTCACCCGACTGCGGACGTTCCCGTAGTCGGTGCCCATGCCGACCCCGGGTCTCCCGGTGGTGTTGAACCCGAGGGCGGCGGGGCGGCTGAACATCACGCCGCCGGGCCGGTCGAGGTTGCCGGCGGCGATGTTGACCACGTCGAGCAGCCACGACGACAGGGTGGCGAGGTCGGCCAGGCAGGTGCCGAGGCGGCCGTGGAGGGCGGACCGCTCGGTCGTGGCCAGGTCGCGGGCGAGGGCCCGGATCCGGTCCGGGGTGATGCCGCAGGTGTCGGCCACCACCTCGGGGGTGAAGGGGGCCAGGGCGGCGCCGGCGGCGTCGAGGCCGTCGACCCACTCCCCCGCCGGCCCCGGGCGGACGAGGCCTTCGTCGAAGAGGGTGTGGGCGAGCCCGACCAGGAGCGCGGCGTCGGTGCCGGGGACGATGGCGAGGTGCTCGTCGGCGACCTCGGCGGTCTTGGACCGGCGGGGGTCGATCACGATGAGGCGGCCGCCACGGGCCCGGATGGCGGCGAGCCGACCCGGCCAGTCGGGCGCGGTGGCGAGGCTGCCGTTCGACTCGAGCGGGTCGGTGCCGAGCAGTACGAGCAGGTCCGTGCGGTCGAGGTCGGGCACGGGGAAGGCCGTGCGGGCCCCGAAGTGGACGCTGGAGACGATCTCGCGGGGGCGCTGGTCGACGCTGGCGGCGGCGAAGCGGTTGCGGCCGACGGCGCCGTAGAGCGACGGCGTGTAGACGATGGTCTCGTAGTTGTGGGACCACGGATTGCCGCTGTAGAGCGCGACGGCGTCCTTGCCATGCTCGTCGAGGATCGGCCGCACCCGCTCGTCGATCACGGCGAAGGCCTCGTCCCAGGAGGCGGGCCGGAAGCGGCCGTCTTCCTTGATCAGGGGGGTCCGGAGCCGGTCCGGGTCCTCGTGGAGGTGCTTCAGCGACGAGCCCTTGGGGCAGAGGTAGCCGTGGGAGAAGACGTCGTCGCGGTCGCCCCGGATGCGGCGCACGGCGCCGTCCTCCACCTCGATCGCAAGCCCGCACGTGGCCTCGCACAGCGGACAGGTCCGCAGGTGGGTGCCGGCGCCCCTCGGCGGCGGGATGCTGCTCATCCGGCGTACCCGCCTTTGACGTCGACGACCGGGCCGCACCCCGCCAGACACGGGGTGCGGGTACGCAGTCGGCTGCCGGCAGCTGGACGGCGCTCATCCGACACCGTCCACCTCGACCCCCACGACGGCCTGCACCTCGCTTCGCGCCCCGAGCGGGGACGCAAGTGGGTGCCGGCGCCGCCCGGCGGCGGAACGGCGCTCATCCGGCGCCGCCGGCTTCATTGGCCCGGTCGAGCTCGTCGGCGCCGTGCAGGTAGAGGCTCTGGGTGACGTAGGAGGGGTTGGTGAGCGCCGCCTGCCGGCAGAGCTCGGCCTTGAGCGAGCGGGCCTCGACCACCGCGGGCTCGTCGCCGTCGCCGAGGGCCAGCAGGTCCACGACGTGGAGCGCCAGGCGCACGTCGCCCGCCTCGGCCAGGGCGCGGGCACGGGCGAGCACGGCGTCGGGGTCGGTGATGGCCGCCCGCAGTTCCCGGGCCACGTCGGCCGGGTGGGCGGGGTGCAGCGACGTCGGGTTGAGGTCCTCCCACCAGCCGAACTGGCCGCGGTAGACGTCACGGAAGACGTGCTCGATGGAGGTGTAGCCCTCCTGGAGCCACGGCCGGTCGAACAGCTCGGGCGGCGGCTCGAGGGTGTTGACGATCTCGGCGACGTTGCGCCCCTCGTTCATGAGGGCGACGACGGCATCGTGGCACCAGCGCAGTGCGGCGGCGGTCGTGGCCAGGAAGTCGGCGACCGTGTCCGAGCCCTCGAGCGGTGGGCCGAACTCGCAGATGAGCACGTCGGCGCCGAAGTCGGCGAGGCGGTCGAGGGTCTCGGCCCATCGGACCGGGTCGCGGCGGGGCCGCTGCGGGCTGCCCACGTTGGGGAAGAACGGGATGCAGGCGGGGCCGCCGTAGAGCAGGCGGTCCTGGGGGATCCACGCGGCGATGGCGTCGTCGGTCTCCGACGGCGCCCAGTGGACCTCGACCGTGCGGCCCGGCATCTCGATCACGTACCGGTCGGTGAAGGTGTGCGTGGGCCGGGTGAAGGGGAAGACGCGGCCCTCCAGGGACCCCGGCGGGTAGCGGAACTGCCGCTCGAGCAGGCGGTTCTGCAGGCCGTTCGACTCGAGGTACCGCTCCTGGCGGCGGACCACGTTCTCGTGGGCGACCACCTGCGGGATCCGCCCGCTCTCGGCGACGCACGCCGCAACCCAGTCCCGACACCCGAGGTTGTAACGCTGGTGCCCGTGGCTGAACACGAGGTGGGTGAACGGTGCGTTCGTGCGCGACCGGATGGCAGCCAGCGACGCCGGCGCCTGATCACCGGTGTCGATCTGCACCAGACCCTCGGCGGTCTCGATCGTGACGAGCCACCCCGCCTGCTCCTGCCCGAACACCCCCGGCCCGAGATCGACGAGCCGGTGCCCGCCGGCGAGCGCGTCGTCCTGCCGATCGAGCCCGCTGAGCTCCTCGTTGCTGTCGGACACCGCAGCGTCCGTGGTGGGCGTCGTCGCTTCTTCGCTCACAGGTCCCCCCGACCGGCTCGCCGCTGTGGAGCCGCCCGGTCACCGGGCGGCGGGGGCAACCGTACCCAAGCGGTGACGGTCCGGCGGCGGCGCTGCAACCCACCGGCAGAGGGGCCGGCTCGACCGGCGCACTGAATCGATGCCCTCAACCGTCCGACGCCGCATCGGAGTGACAATCCGAATGGCCGTGGGGCGGACAGTCCGAATGCGACCGCGATTGGACGGCCGCCCTTGGGCTGCCCACGCCTAGGAAACGATGATCTCCAGGCCATTGCTGGCTCTACGCGACTGAGTGGGGAGAGCGGGTTCGGATCCGGGGTGGGCGTGGGCGGGTGGGCCAGGTGATCCCGCCGGCGTGGAGCAGGACTCGGAGCCGGTAGTTCTCGAACGAGCGGAAGCCGTGACCGCACCGCTTG